>NZ_VPDX01000010.1:0-102245 GCF_013417475.1 Acinetobacter sp. YH12249
AAGCACGTAGTGTTCATGGATTTCTAGGAGGGATTTACGCGTCCTTGTGTGCATATCAACTGATCCATAAAAATAAGCCAACAATTCAAATTATGAAGTCATCGGCTTAAGCAGGATTCGGGTTAAAAAAGAGATTCTTTAATTCAAAAAAAATAGCATCTCGAAAGATGCTATTACTGATATTTAAAAGAAAGTTAAGGTTGCAGTCCAGCCGGATGCCGATACCAGCTTTCAATCAAGAGGGCAGCAGCAATACTATCCGCAGACAATTTTTTGCCACGACCTTGTGCCTGATAATGATCTAGTTCATCCCGTGCTTCACGAGTGGTCAGGCGTTCATCCACCATCAAGGTTTCAATATTGGTCTGATGACGTAAACGGCGGGCAAATTTACGTGCCCGTGTCGACAGTTCAGATTCACTATCATCCATATTCAGTGGCAGTCCCACTAAAAATAAGCCTGGCTGATGGCTTTTTACGATTTTCAGTAACTCATCCCAGTTCGGGATCCCATCTTTCATGGGGAATAAAGGGAGGGGATTGGCACTTTCAATCAGGGATTGGCCGACTGCCATTCCCATTTTCTGTGTACCAAAATCAAACGCCATAATAGTGTTTGGCGCGTTTACATCAGGCATGTCCAATCTCGGAAGATAACCAGGTTCGGTCTACGCCCATTTTTTTATAGGCAGCATCCCAGCGGTCGTTATAAGGTAAGTTAAAAATCAGGTCCATATCGGATTCACAGATTAGCCAGTCACCCCGGGCAATCTCTTCTTCAAGCTGATGTTTGCCCCAGCTCGCATAACCCAATGCGATCTGATAGCGGCCTACACCTTCATTATGCGCAATCGCATCCAGAATATCTTTAGATGTGGTAATACAAACATTTTCACCCACAGCAATAGAGGAATGCCAGGTCGGCTGACCGGTATGCAGAACAAAACCAGCCTCAGGTCGCAAAGGTCCACCTTGCAACACTTCATGGGGATTGACATTATCCGCCTCAATATCCAGATCATTCAGCAATTCTTTAATTTGAATACCAGCAGGGCGGTTAATAATGATCCCTTGAGCACCATCTTCATCATGACGGGCCAAATAAATGACCGTATGCGCAAAAAAATCGTCACTTGCATGGGGTGGCGCAATCAGACAACGATGAGTCAGATATTGTTTAGTCACCTGAGCGGCTCTCCAAAAGTCTATATCGTTTGTGATCGTGGTAGATGATTTATCAGGGCAAAAGACTGGATTTTCAATTTGCAAATTGTCTATTCCTTTATTTACTTATCCCACAAAAATGTATCACTGACAACTTAGCTTTGTAGATACTGGGTATAAAAAAACTACAAATAGGTATTTTTTTTATTTTTTCAATAAATCAATAAAATTAGTTTTATTTTATTGAATGGTAAATTCTCGGGCTTATTTATTATCGACTAAGAATATAAAATAAATTTAAGAAGGAATAAGTTTATATATTTTTAATTGTTTAATAATCAAACTAAATAATTAAATAACCCGAATCCTGCTTAAGCCGATGACTTCATAATTTGAATTGTTGGCTTATTTTTATGGATCAGTTGATATGCACACAATGTAAAGCGTGTAGAGCTAATTGATGTCTATTAATCAGATGAATCATCCGTTGGTAACAGGGTAAGCTTTTAAATAAATGATTTTTATCCTGTTTCAACCATGTGAAAAATGCTTTGAAATTAGTGAAATGAGAACATTTATACCAGATCGCGATAAAAGTGATTTCTGAGATACTCAAGTGAGCGGTTCGGACTCTGGAGAAACGACGACTTTGTTTAAGGAAATTCCAGTAGGTTGCTTCAAATTTAAGAAAGAAATCATCAATTACGCAAAATAATTCGGTACTATTAAACATCGGGACTAGAGTTTTAAGTTTTGTGTGGTAACTCAACTGATGGCTCTAGTCCTCTTATTTTTTAAGTCAATTTTTTATCCGCGATTCGAGTTAAATAGAAGAAAATATTAAATTTTATATTTAAAGCGGAGTGCTTTATTTTTTATAAGTTGTTTTAAACTAAAAGCTGTTCATAAAAAAATCCCTGCAATAGTCAGGGATTTTTATTAAGCATGATTTATGCTTGCTGAAACTTTAACTGTCTTAACTGACGTGCATGCTGCAAGGTGGTTTCATTAATTTCCACGCCACCCGTCATACGTGCAAGTTCCTGTACAATTTCACTTTCTTCCAAATTAATAATGGTACTGCTGGCCGGATCAGTCTGGCGTTTTTTCACTAATAAATGCTGGTCGGACTGTGCAGCCACCTGCGCCTGATGGGTAATACAAAGAATTTGTACATGCTGTGCCAGATCAGCCAATAAGCGACCCACGATTTCCGCAGTTCCGCCACTGATCCCGACGTCGATTTCATCAAAGACCAATACTTCAGCTTCGGTTTTTTCTGCATTCATCACCTGCATCACCAAGGCGATACGGGATAATTCACCGCCTGAAGCCACGCGTGCCAGAGGTTGTGCTGGTATGCCCTTGTTGGCAGTAAACAGAAGCTGAATAAAACTCAAACCTTCACTTGATGGATGTTCCAAAGGCTCAAATTTAAATTCAAAATGCGCTTCAGGTAGGGCAAGCTGTTTCACCTGTTCGGTCAGTTTTTTCGCCAGCGGTTCGGCTGCATCACGGCGAATCTGGTCCAGATGTTGAGCTTTGCTTAGAAACTCCTGATAAGAGACCTCGACCTGTTCAGCCAGAGTTTCTGGGTCTTCCAGCTGATGCAATTGTTCAAGTTCAGTCTGCCAGGCCTCATATTCTTCTTTCAGCAATTCTGGCTGGGTGCGGTATTTGCGTGCTAAACGGTGAAACACTTCCAGTTTGGAATTCAGTTCTTCCATACGTTCCGGATCAAAGCTTTGCCGATCCATAAACTGGCGTAAGGTCGCCGTCGCATCTTCGAGTTCGCTTTGGGCATTCAGTAAAGAGGTATAAATCTGGGAAAGCTGCTCGCTACGACCGGCATGCGATTCCATACGGCGTAAAATTGAAGCCAGTTCCTGCGAAATATTCTGTTCACCTTCATCCAGGCCATTCAGGCTATAGACACAATCCTGCATGATGGCTTCATGATGTGAAAGGCGGTCAAATTCCTGCTCAATTTCCTGATAATCCGTTTGGACGACTTCTTCCAGTTCTTCAAGTTGCAGCTCCAGAGTTTCCATACGTTGCTTACGAGTTGCTTGTGCATCCAGCGCGGCCTGATGTTGGCGAATATTTTTATGCCAAGTGCTATAAGCATCACGTACTTCCTGAGCTGGTGCATAAAAATTGCTATAACGATCTAGCCAGTGTTTGGGATAAGGCGGTTCTAGAAGTTGTTGCTGACTATGCTGGCTATACAGCTGAACCAGTAAGCGACCAATTTCTTTAAGTTCTGACAGGCTGCTTGGGCGGCCATTGATCCAGGCCTTACTGCGGCCAGTGGCAAAGATCACCCGGCGTAAATGAATCTCCCCCGACTCATCATCCAGTTCATGCTCTTTTAACCAGCTCGCTTCAGGGCTGTCTTCCTGATAACTAAAGGTTGCTGTTACATCCGCTTTTTCGGTGCCATAACGCACATAATTGGTATCGGTTCGCTCCCCCAGACAGGCAGACAGAGCATCCAGTAACAGGGATTTACCTGCACCGGTTTCACCAGTAAGAACGTTAAAACCTTTATCAATATCAATAGCAAGATGCTCGGCCAAAGCAAAATTGATCAGAGTTAAATGTGTCAGCATAAACGCATCCGGGCTGCGAAAAGTTTGAATGAAATAGCATGTCAGTTGCTTCAGTCTAGCAACGCGGCTGTTATTATAAATCAGGATAAATCGATTTCATTCTATCTTAAATTTCATGGATTAATACACGCTTATTTGAATGTTGTGTCACAAGAACCAAGATTAGGCCACTGAAGTTACAAAAGATATTTTCATTTTTCTGACATGCTTGAAATTTAAATTAAATCAGGTCGGAATATATTTTGCTTATAAATGGCGAGAAAAATCACGGCATTTTCCAGGATCTGCCGAAATCACTCAAACAGGCTGGAATCAAGGCAAGCAGGGGCACCCAATAATTTCATTCAAGTCCGATAAACTTCGATTGATTAGTTGCGGGTGCACATTTAAACTACAGCAATCAAAATATTACAAAATGCTTTATCTGGAGAAATGGCATGTCAGCTCAGTTTGATCATGTATCAGTACTTAAAAAATCGAATGTGTATTTTGGCGGGTTATGCATCAGCCATGTGGTGCAATTTGAAGATGGCACTAAAAAAACCTTAGGGGTAATTTTACCTTCAGAAAATGCATTAACTTTTGAAACACATGTGCCTGAGCGTATGGAAATCATCTCAGGTGAATGCCGTGTACAAATCGCTGACAGTGAAGAGAAAGAACTGTTCCGTGCGGGTCAGTCGTTCTATGTGCCAGGCAATAGCCGTTTCAAAATCGAAACTGATGACGTGCTGGACTATGTTTGCCATTTTGAAGGCTAAACAGACCTACAGATGAGCTGTAACCGATCAAGAAATTTTGTTCTGAATCGGTTAAACTAAGCTTGATACAGAATCCTGTGAAGTTGGCTTTGCAGGATTTTTCTTTTGCTGCCTATTTCCTAATTTATTTTCGAGGTCGTTCATGGCTAAACCTGAGTATTATTATGGCGTCCATTCAGTAGAATCACTGCTGGAGCTTGAGCCTGAACGTGTCTTGACTCTTTTTACCCTGAAAGGCCGTGATGATCAGCGCCTGAAACGTGTGCTGGAGTTGGCTGAACCTTTCGGCATTAGTGTCCAGCAGGCTAGTCGTGACAAGTTAGAAAAACTGGCTGGTTTGCCTTTTCACCAAGGCGTTGTGGCGGCAGTTCGTCCGCATCCAACCTTAAATGAAAAGGATCTGGAAGATCTATTGAAGCAAGATTCTCAAGTACTTCTATTAGCGCTCGATCAGGTAACTGATCCGCATAACCTGGGTGCTTGTATTCGTACTGCCGCAGCGATGGGTGTAGCGGCTGTGATTGTGCCGCGTGACCGTTCAGCAAGCCTGACACCGACTGCACGTAAAGTAGCAGCGGGTGGTGCAGAAAAAGTGAAGTTTATTCAGGTGACCAATCTGGCGCGTACTTTGGGGCAAATCAAAGATGAATTTAATGTACGTGTGGTTGGTACCATGCTGGATGAGAAAGCTTTACCTATCCAGAAATTTGATTTTACTGGTACAGGTGTATGCGTGGTGATGGGTGCGGAAGATACCGGTTTACGACCAATTACCCAAAGCCAATGTGATCAGACGGTTTATATTCCGATGGCAGGCAATCTGCAAAGTCTGAATGTGAGTGTGGCAACAGGGATGGCTCTTTATGAAGCCTGTCGTCAGCGTCAAGCCTAAGTCCTTTTTATTATTTACCTAAATACTGTTAAAGAAGAAGTCTATGTCTCCCCGAACGCAAGGTTATGCCTTTGTCTTAATTACCATGTGTATTTGGGGAGGTTTTACCTTAAGCACGCGCTTAAGTGCCCAGTGGGGGATTAGTGCCTGGGATCTGGTTGGATTACGTTTTCTATTGGCTTTTCTGATTCTGATGCCAGTCCTGATTTATAAAAAGGACACAGCCTTTTTGTGGAGTAAGGAATCCTTTCTCTTAGCCATGATTGGCGGGGTGGGGTATTGCCTGACTGCCTATACGGCTTTCCATTATGCACCTGCAGCTCATGCCGCCGTATTTCTGAATGGTTGTATTCCACTTTGTACCGCAGTGGCTGCTTTTGTATTATTTAAACAGGGATTTGACCGACATACCTGGATCAGTATGGCGATTATGCTACTTGCGATTGGCAGTATGAGCTGGCTAATGTTCCGGGAGTCCGGTGTGGCCTTGGGACTAGGCGATCTGCTGTTTTTCATCAGTGCGATGTGGTGGGGGGTGTTTACTGTACTGCTACGTCAATGGAAACTCTCTGCCTGGCATTCTATGGCCAGTGTGGCGATCTGGTCAGCCATCGTTTATGTGCCAATTTATCTAATATTCTTCCCCAAACATCTGGATGCTGCTGAACCCTGGCAAATGGCTTCTCAAGTGCTCTTTCACGGTATTTTTGTGGTGATTGTAGCGACACTAACTTATGTGGAAGCAATTAAACGTTTAGGTGCTTTTAAAGCGGGCAGTATTGTGACTCTCGCACCATTTATTGCTGCCATACTGGCTGTGCCGCTTCTAGATGAACCTCTAAGTCTCGCGATTGTCTCTGGCTTAGTGGGTATGGCAATCGGTGCCATACAGCCTTGGCGCTGGCTGATGCATCAAGACAGTCTCAGCCAAAAACTGGAACAACAAAAAAAGCAGTCCTAACAGGGCTGCTTTTTATTTTAACTCTGACTGAGTTCGGGTTAATGATTTTGAGCAGTCATCTGAAGATACTTTTCATGTAAAGGCGTGAGATGGGCATAAAGATGTTCCAGTTCACCATCATTCAGTACAATATCATCAGCCATAGCGCGTTTTTGTTCACGCGGCATTTGTGCGGCAATGATCTTCTGAATTTGCTCTACATTTTGCCCATCGCGCTGCGAAGCTCGTTGAATTTGCAGTTCAATAGCAGCATCAATTAATAACGTATGTTGTGTCAGTTCATGCTGATTGGTTTCAAACAATAAAGGAGAAACTAAAATCGCATAAGGACTTTGCGCTGCATGCAACTGTTGAATAATTGAAGTGCGAATAGCAGGGTGGGTGATATTTTCCAGCGTTTTTCGTGCTTCTGGAGACTGGAAAATATGTTCGCGCAAAACACGGCGATTCAATGAACCATCCTTGAGTAAAACCCAATCGCCGAAAGCTTGCTGAATCTGCTGTAGGGCTGGTTGACCGATATCAACGACTTCACGGGCGACAATATCCGCATCTACGACAGCAATCCCTTGAGCTTCAAACCATTGGCTGGCAGCAGACTTGCCACTACCAATTCCACCAGTTAAACCGAGTACAAATTTCACTTTACTGACCTAAATAGATTTTCATGATCTGCTCACCCCATAAAAAGGCAATCCAGCCGGCAATGGCAATATAAGGGCCAAAGGCAAAGGGCTGATTTTCTTTACGGACTTTAAGCAGGATAATCCCAATAATCGCGCCCACCAATGATGACAATAATACAATGAGTGGTAGGAGCATAGGCCCCATCCAGGCACCTAAGGCAGCTAGTAATTTGAAATCTCCATAGCCCATACCTTCCTTGCCGGTCACCAGCTTAAACAGATAGTACACCACCCACAAGCATAAGAAGCCAATGATATAGCCCCAGATGGCAGAATCAGGGGTAGTATAAATCGCATAACTATTAATGCCCAGGCCGAGTGCAGCCAGCGGCAGGGTATAGCGATCGGGTAATAACTGGGTATCGAAATCAATAAAGGTGAGGGCAATCAGGACATAGGTAAAAACCAGACCAAACAGCATCTGTATGGTAGGCCCAAATACTGCCACCACTATCAGTGCACAAGCAGCTGTCAAAAGCTCAATAAATGGATAGCGGATACTGATAGGATTTTGACAGTTACCACATTTACCACGTAATAAGATCCAGCTAATCACCGGAATATTCTGATACCAGCGAATAGGAGTCTGACATTTCGGGCAGGTTGAAGCTGGTTTGCTTAAAGTAATTTTGCTTTCATCAATAATGGGCTGATCTGGATGCAAGAACAGCTGGCAATCTGTACGCCATTCCTGTTCCATCATTTTAGGGGTACGGTAAATGACAACGTTTAAAAAGCTACCAATACAGAGACTAAAAAGCCCAACTGCGAGATAAAGCGCAGTTGGGTTTTGACTGAAATATAAAATAAAATCTTGCATTAAACCACGGAACCCATTTGGAAAATTGGAAGGTACATTGCGATAACAAGGCCACCAACAAGGACACCAAGAATTGCCATAATCAAGGGCTCCATCATGGAAGTTAAACCATCAACCGCATTGTCGACTTCATTTTCATAATGGGTTGCGACTTTATCCAGCATGGCATCCAATGCACCTGATTCTTCACCAATTGCAACCATTTGTACGGCCATAGAGGGGAATTTATCGGTGACACGCATGGCAAATTGAAGCTGTTGACCTGTCGCAACATCTTCCTTGATTTTTAATACCGCCTCCTCATAGACCACGTTATTGGTTGCACCAGCAGTCGATTCAAGCGCATCAATTAATGGCACACCGGCAGCAAAAGTGGTGGCGAGAGTGCGGCTATAACGGGCAATGATCGCTTTATAGACCAGATCACCAAAGATGGGTGCTTTGAGCGCGGCCTTATCCAGTAAATCACGGAATTTTTTGCTACGCTTTTTCGCTTCAAGGAAAGCAGTAATCACTACGCCAATTCCAATAATCAAAAGGAACCAATATTTTTGCATCCATTCGGACATATTGACTACCATTTTAGTAAATGCAGGTAAGTCTGCACCGAATGAAGAGAATAAGTCCTGGAATACAGGAACTACTTTCACCATCAGGATAATTGTGACGATCACAGCTACTACAATTACTGTAGCTGGGTATTTCATGGCTTTTTTAATTTTTTGCTTTAACAGCTCACTTTTTTCTTTATAAATCGCGACACGATCCAGCATGGTTTCCAGAGCACCAGATTGCTCGCCAGATTCGACCAAAGAGCAGAATAGATTATCGAAATATTGTGGGTATTTTCGTAATGCTCCCGCAAAAGTATTTCCCCCTTCAACTTCGCCTTTAATTCCAAGCACAACCTCGCGCATAGATGGATTTTCTAAACCTTCTGCAACAATTTCAAAGCCTTGTACTAAAGGCACCCCGGCTTTCATCATAGTGGCGAGCTGACGGGTGAAGATGGTGATATCCAGTGTGGAAACTTTTTTCTTCATTAAACCTTCGAGAATATTTTTTTTCTTTTCCCGGATGGTTTTGATCGTAATGCCTTGTTTGCGCAAGTTCACTTTTGCCAAGGCCATATTTCGTGCCGGCAATTCCCCCTTGATCTTTGCGCCTTTGCGGTCAACCCCTTCATAACTGAAGATCGGTGTCATCTGGCCTTTTTTTACTGCTGCCATAGCTTTATCCTTATTTTATATTCAGCACGATCATTCGCTGGTTACACGATTGACTTCCTGTAAAGAAGTCACCCCCTGCATAACCTTCACTAACCCTGATCGGCGTAAATTGTTAAATCCTGCACGTGCGGAAGCTTCAGCAATTTCAATGGCATTGCCATCTTCCATAATAATTCTTGAAATCTCAGGTGTGACTTTCATAACTTCATAAATACCGACCCGGCCCTTATAACCTTCACGACATTCATTACAGCCGACTGGCTCATAAATCTGAAATTCAGGGCTTTGTAAATCTGCTTCGGTAAAGCCCATCTCCAGTAAGCTTTGCTTTGGAATGTCAGCTGTTTTTTTACATTGTGAACACAAGCGACGGGCCAGACGCTGCGCAATCACTAGATTGACCGAGGTCGCGATATTGAAAGAAGGGACGCCCATATTACGTAAACGGGTCAAGGTTTCTGGAGCACTGTTGGTGTGCAGAGTTGACATCACCATATGACCTGTTTGCGCTGCCTTGATTGCAATTTCAGCTGTTTCCAGATCACGGATCTCACCGACCATGACAATATCAGGATCCTGACGCAGAAAGGATTTTAAAGCAGCTGCAAACGTTAGGCCTACTTTAGGGTTGACGTTCACCTGATTAATCCCTTGCAGGTTAATCTCGACTGGGTCTTCCGCAGTAGAAATATTGGTATCTTCACGATTTAAGATGTTTAAGCCCGTATAAAGGGATACGGTTTTACCGGAACCAGTAGGACCGGTAATCAGTAACATCCCTTGCGGTTTATCTAAGGCTTCCATAAATAGTTCCTTCTGCTCAGGTTCATAACCTAAAGCATCAATTCCCAGCATGGCACTGGACGGATCTAGAATACGTAGAACCAGTTTTTCGCCAAACAGGGTAGGGAGCGAGTTAACACGGAAGTCGATGGCTTTGTTTTTTGAGAGCTTTAATTTAATACGGCCGTCTTGAGGCACGCGTTTCTCAGAAATGTCCATCTGCGACATGACTTTCAAACGCGACGCCAAACGGTTTGCCAGTTGTAGGGGCGGGGTTGCAATCTGACGTAAAACCCCATCGACACGATAGCGCACCCGATACATTTTTTCATAAGGTTCAAAATGTAGATCCGAAGCGCCCATACGAATAGCATCAATCAGTAACTTATTAATATATTTAACAATAGGGGCTTCTTCACCCTTGTCTTTTTCGTCTTCTTCTTGAGTCGGATCGGCTGTATCGACATTTACATCCAGATCGAAATCATCATCAAAATCAAAAGTACTTTCTTCAGTAAAGTTTTGCTCAATCAGTTTTTCGAGTTTATTGTGTTCAACAATAACAGTTTCAATATTCAGTTTGGTTGCAAAGCGGATGGCATCCGTTGCTTCGATATTGGTCGGATTGCTCGTGGCGACATAAAGAATATTGGCGTTTTTATAAATTGGCAGAATACGATGCTTGGTAATCAGCTTTTCATCAATATCTTCACGCAGGATTTGTCCCGGATCATAAGCACCAATATCAAATAGAGGCTCACCAAATTCTACTGAGATCGTTTCAGCAATGGTAGTAGGGGAAAGATTATGATGACTGACCAAATAGGCCACGATATCTGTTTTTTCCTGTTTGGCATTGGCTAAAGCAGTCCGCATATCTTCAGCTGATAATACCCCTTCATCGACCAGGCGACGAATAAACCCCGTAAATCTTGGTGACCCCTGCAATGCTGTCATGCTTCAAATGCCTATCAATTCAATTTTTTTAATTTGCTATTCTAAAATTATACGTTTGTTATACAAAAATACCATAGCTGAGAATGCTGCAATCTTCGTGATATTCAGTAAAAGCTTGAACTGGTCGGAAGAACCGGGCATTTTTTTCAGTGATAACAAAAAATAACCATTTTGAATAGTCTAAACTGAGAAATAGGATGAATAAAACTATTCTTTAAATTTTACAATTCCGTGTAGAATGTGCCCAATTCAAGATATGTCAGTGAAATAGGTTATTTATGTCGGTTTCGACGATTACCCCTTGGGTGGTGGGCAACTGGAAAATGAATCCAATGCAGGCAGATGCCCAAGCTTTGGTTCAGAATTTAAAAGACTTGCTTGAGTCTGCACCAGTTTCAACAGAGAAATGTCATTTGGGTGTGGCGCCGACAACCCTTGCCTTAACTCAAATTCAAACTGCATTTGCTTCTGCTAATCGCCCTGTATATACCGTAGCACAAGATGTATCACGTATTGCAGGGACAGGCGCTTATACCGGGGAAGTGAGTGCTGAATTATTGGCTGATAGCCAGATTCACTATGTATTGATTGGGCACTCTGAACGTCGTGAAATTTTTGCTGAAAGTTCACAGATTTTAAATACTAAAATCAAGAATGCCTTAAATGCCGGTTTAACCGTAATTTACTGTGTGGGCGAAAGTCTGGAACAGCGTGAAGCAGGGCAGGCAGAAGCGGTGGTTCTCCAACAGATTTGCGATATCGCGACTGTGGTAGAAGATGAACAGTGGAAAAATATTGTGATTGCTTATGAGCCAATCTGGGCCATTGGTACCGGTAAAACAGCTTCTCCAGAAGATGCGCAGGCCATGCATGCCCAGATCCGTCAGGGTTTGAGCCAGATTACAGGTTATGCTGCGACTATGGCGATTTTATATGGTGGTAGTGTAAAACCGGAAAATGCAGTAGAGTTAGCAGCCTGCCCTGACATTAACGGGGCATTGGTGGGTGGTGCATCACTCAATGCTGAGTCGTTCCATCAAATTGCTCAAGCATTTGCAAATACACAATAATTAGGAGTTCAGCATGCAAACTTTTGTGCTGGTAGTACATATTATCTTAGCGATTTTGATGATTGTCTTGATTTTAGTTCAGCATGGTAAAGGTGCGGATGCAGGTGCATCATTTGGCGGCGGCGGTGCGGCAACGATCTTTGGTGCCTCAGGTTCGGGTAATTTCATGACCCGTTTGACGGCAGTTTTTACCGCATTGTTCTTTGTGACCAGTATTACTTTGGCGATTCTTGCCAAGAAACAAACCACGAATGCGTACAGTTTATCGTCAATTCAATCAGCACCAACTGCGCCTGCGCAACCGGTTGAAACTTCACCAACTGCACCACAAACGACCGAATAATTTTAATTAAACCTTTCTTTTTTTCAGTGATGCGACTAGAATGCGTCACAGCTGCGGTGGTGGTGGAATTGGTAGACACGCTACCTTGAGGTGGTAGTGCTTTCGGGCGTGGGGGTTCAAGTCCCCCCTTCCGCACCAACTTATAATCCAGAATATAAGTTGGTGTATGCAGCTAAAAAAACTTCTGTTGATGCGGGATGGAGCAGTCTGGTAGCTCGTCGGGCTCATAACCCGAAGGTCGTTGGTTCAAATCCAGCTCCCGCTACCAATCAATCCTTTTTTAAAGACGCAAACTTTTAAAAGGCAGCTTAAATCTGATTTAAGTTGAGAAGAATTATTTGCATGTTGTTGCGGGGTGGAGCAGTCTGGTAGCTCGTCGGGCTCATAACCCGAAGGTCGTTGGTTCAAATCCAGCCCCCGCTACCAATCCTTTAAAGCTGCAAACTTTAAAGGCAGTTTAGTGTAAAATATTAAGCTGAATGTTATTTGTATGCTGATGCGGGATGGAGCAGTCTGGTAGCTCGTCGGGCTCATAACCCGAAGGTCGTTGGTTCAAATCCAGCTCCCGCTACCAATTTTTCAGTAACAGATAACAAATATGCAGAATGATGTGGTTGTGATTGAAAAGTTCGCATCTTTTGTATATAATTTTTGCACGTTGATGCGGGATGGAGCAGTCTGGTAGCTCGTCGGGCTCATAACCCGAAGGTCGTTGGTTCAAATCCAGCTCCCGCTACCAAGTTTCTTAAAAGAGGCTCACAACTATGGTGGGCCTTTTTGCACAGTGGGATTTGAAAAAAGTTCAAATTGTGCATTAATTGGGGCGATTTACGCCCTTTTTTATTGGCTATCGTGTAGTGTCGACAATATTTGGTCAAATCTCCATGTTTCACTACTACTATAGTTTGTATTGGTTTGTAGTGGTCAAATAGATCATAAAATCGCACCAGATGACGAGAGTAAATGAAGCTATCAAATAAAACTCAAGCACTTCAGGACTTGATTGCACCAGCAGTTGAAGCCTGTGATGTAAATCTGTGGGGGATTGAATTCCTGCCACAAGGCAAACGTTCATTATTACGGATCTATATCGACAAACCGGTCGATGAAAATGCAGCACCTGTTGTCAATGAAGATGGCGAAGAAGAGCAGGGTCGTGGTATTGGGGTTCAGGACTGTGTACGTGTCACACAGCAAGTCGGCGCGATCCTGGATGTACATGATCCAATCTCAGGTGAATATTCGCTTGAAGTGTCTTCACCAGGTTGGGATCGTCCATTCTTCCAGCTGGAGCAGATGGCTCATTATATCGGACAAACGGTTGCGCTGCGTTTGATCAGTGCCGTCGATAACCGTCGTAAATTCCAGGCAAAACTGGTTGCAGTCGACCTTGAAAATGAAATGATTCAAGTTGAAGTAGAAAAGCAACAGATTTTGGATATCGACAGTCACAATATCGATAAAGCAAACTTGGTCTATCAAGATTAATTCAATTAATAAGAATCTGAACGAATAGGTGACTTATGGCACGTGAAATTCTTACCGTCGTTGAAACGGTTAGTAACGAAAAAGGTGTAAGTCGTGAAGCAATTTTTGAAGCGCTAGAACAAGCTTTGGTTGCAGCGACTAAGAAGAAATTCTACGAGGGGACTCACTCGGAAGAAGCTCGTCTTCGTGTAGAAATTGACCGTAAAACTGGTGATTATCGTACTTTCCGTCAATGGGAAGTAGTGGCTGATGAAGATCATGAAATGCCTGCCTGTCAGGATGCGATCTCTGATGTTGATCCGGCACAATGGTCGATTGGCGATATCCGTGAACTGGAAGTAGAATCAATCGATTTCGGTCGTATTGCTGCCCAGATCGCAAAACAGGTAATTGTACAGAAGATCCGTGAAGCAGAACGTGCACTGGTTGCCGATGCTTATGAATCTAAAGTCGGTGAGCTGATCTACGGTGAAGTGAAAAAACAAACCAAAGATGGTTTTATCATTGACTTGGGTGACAACGCAGAAGCGTATCTAGCACGCGAAGAGATGATTCCGAAGGAAATCCTTCGTCCGAAACAACGCGTAAATGCGATTCTATATAGCGTTAACCGTGAAGGCCGTGGTGCACAATTGTTGTTGTCACGTGCTAAACCGGAAATGCTGATTGCATTGATGAAAAAAGAAATTCCTGAAATTTCTGAAGAAATCATTGAAATTAAGGCCGCAGCTCGTCAACCGGGTGTTCGTGCTAAAATTGCAGTGAAAACCAACGACCACCGTATTGACCCGGTGGGTGCTTGTATTGGTATGCGTGGTACACGTATCCAGGCTGTACAGCAAGAGCTCAATGGCGAGCGTATTGATGTGGTGGTTTGGTCGGATGATCCTGCGCAATATATCGCAAGTGCATTAGAACCAGCAGATGTATCTAGTATTGTCATCGATGAAGATGCACGTACTGCAGACATCATTTTCGCGACTAGTGATCAGCTAGCTCGCGCAATTGGTTCACAAGGTCAAAACGTTCGTCTGGCATCTGAACTGACTGGCTATAAGCTGGACATGATGCTGGAAGAAGAGTACTACGCACGTCAGCAAAGCGAAGCACAAAAATATCTGGACATGTTTGTTACACGTCTGGATATTGCTGAAGATTTGGCGATGGCGTTAGTAGAAATGGGCTTCACCTCGCTTGAAGAAATTGCTTACGTACCGCCAGAAACGTTTGATGAAATCGAACTGGATGCGGAACTGGTTGAACTACTGCAAAGCCGTGCGAAAGAAATTGCACTTGCTGATGCATTACAACAGCAAGAAAACGTACAAGCGCCAAGTGAAGAACTTGTTGCAATGGAAGGCATGACAGCAGAGATCGCGCAAGCTCTCGCAGCTCGTGGTGTGGTAACCGTAGATGACTTAGCTGACCAAGCGACTGATGATATCGAAGATATCGAAGGTCTCGGTGCTGAGAAAGCCGGTCAACTTATTATGAAAGCGCGCGAATCATGGTTTAACTAGGAGGTAGTATATGACGGACAAGTCGATTAAAGAGTTAGCACTCAGCGTGGGTCGCCATGTTGATAAGCTCCTAGAGCAGGTTCGTGAGGCAGGTTTACCACAGCGTAAAGCTGACGATATTATTACCACCGAACAACAAGATCGCTTAATGAATCATGTGAAAAAGACACAAGGTTCTGATGGCCATGCAGGACAAATCACGTTGAAACGTAAAACGACCAGTACTGCTAAAGTGGCAAGTACTTCAGGTAAGGCGAAAACGATTAATGTAGAAGTTCGCAAGAAACATACATTCGTTAAGCCAGACCCGGAACAAATTAAAGCAGAAGCTTTAGCGAAGGCTCAAGCTGAACAGCAAGCGAAAGCAGAAGCTGAACAGAAGCCAGCACCAGCTAAAAAACCTGCTGATGCACCTAAATCAGGTACAAACAATGCAAGCAAAGCACTAGAAGCAATGCGTGCAGCTCAGAAACAAGAAACTGAGAAACAGGAAACACCTAAAGCCGCTGTTGTGGTAAAACGCAAATCAACTAATAAACCGATTGTGAAAGCAGCGGTTAAACAAGTTGAAACAGCAGAACAGAAAAAAGCGCGTGAAGCTCAAGCAGCTCAATTAAAAGCAGCTGAAGAAGCAGCACGTCGCAAGGCAGCTGAAGAAGCACAACAACGCACCCTTGAGCAAATGCGCAAGATGGCGTCGAAGTATTCTTCTGAAGATACCACTGCAACTATTCGTGTGATTGATGATTCTCCACTTGCTGCTGGTCTGGTTGGCCAGGCATATGAAGACTCATTTGCGAAAGAAGACCGCGAAATTAAACGTGGTACTAACACTTCAAATACACGTTCACCGAAAAAAGGTGGTCGTCGTGGTGAAGAGCAGTCTTTCCGTGATAACTCACACAAACGTGGTTTGAAATCTAGCCAAGCGAACAAGCATGGTTTTGAAAAGCCAGTGAAAAAACAGGTTTATGACGTTGAAATCGGTGAAACGATTGTCGTTGCTGACCTGGCTGCGAAAATGGCAGTTAAGGTTCGTGAAGTGATCAAGTCACTGATGAAAATGGGTGAACTGGTTACTCAAAACCAGGCGATCGATCAGGAAATCGCGGCTCTTGTGGTTGAAGAAATGGGCCATAACCCGGTACTGGTTTCTGAAACTGCAGTTGAAGATAACCTGCTTGAACAGGCTGAAGAAGCTCGTGGTGCGCAAACCACTCGTGCGCCAGTTGTTACGATCATGGGTCACGTTGACCATGGTAAAACATCGCTTCTAGACCGTATTCGTCGTGCCAAAGTGGCGCAAGGCGAAGCAGGGGGTATTACCCAGCATATCGGTGCTTATCATGTAACAACTGATAAAGGTATTATCACCTTCTTGGATACTCCGGGACACGCAGCGTTTACTGCAATGCGTTCACGCGGTGCCAAAGCGACTGATATCGTAGTCCTGGTTGTTGCAGCAGATGATGGTGTGATGCCACAAACTGCAGAAGCAATCGATCACGCACGTGCAGCAGGTACGCCAATCATTGTTGCAATCAACAAGATGGATAAAGACTCTGCTGATCCAGATCGCGTATTGAACGAATTGACTACCAAAGAAATCGTACCTGAAGAATGGGGCGGTGACGTTCCTGTAGCGAAAGTATCTGCACATACTGGTGCGGGTATTGACGAACTTCTTGACCTGATTTTAATTCAGTCTGAATTGCTTGAATTGAAAGCGTCTGAAGAAGGTGCGGCGCAAGGTGTTGTGATTGAAGCGCGTGTTGATAAAGGCCGCGGTGCAGTAACTTCTATTCTTGTACAGAACGGTACGCTGAAAGTGGGTGACCTGGTACTTGCTGGTTCATCTTATGGCCGCGTTCGTGCCATGACTGATGAAAACGGTAAACGTATTAAGTCGGCAGGTCCTTCGATTCCAGTCGAAATTCTGGGTCTGCCAGAAGCACCGATGGCAGGTGACGAAGTTCTTGTTGTGAATGACGAGAAGAAAGCACGTGAAGTTGCCGATGCGCGTATGGATCGTGAACGTCAAAAGCGTCTTGAGCGTCAATCTGCAATGCGTCTTGAGAACATCATGGCGTCTATGGGCAAAAAAGATGTGCCAATCGTCAATGTGGTATTAAAAACTGATGTACGCGGTACATTGGAAGCACTGCATGTTGCATTGGCTGAGCTTTCAACGGATGAAGTAAAAGTACGTATCATCGGTTCGGGTGTAGGTGCGATTACTGAATCTGACGTCACACTTGCTGAATCTTCAGAAGCGGTTCTTCTTGGCTTTAACGTACGTGCCGACAATACTGCACGTCAGAAAGCAGATGCAGACAGTATCGACATTCGTTACTACTCAGTGATCTATCAATTGATTGATGACGTGAAAGCAGCGATGAGCGGTAAGCTTGCTCCTGAACACCGTGAAACAATCTTGGGTGTTGCTCAAGTGCGTGAAGTGTTCCACTCAAGCAAATTCGGTGCTGCAGCAGGCTGTATGGTGCTTGAAGGCGTATTACACCGTAACAAACCGATTCGCGTATTACGTGATGACGTGGTGATCTTCCAAGGCGAGCTAGAATCTCTTCGTCGCTATAAAGAAGTGGTGGAAGAAGTTCGTGCCGGTATGGAATGTGGTCTTGCGGTGAAAGGCTATAAAGACATCAAACCTCTCGATAAAATCGAAGTGTATGATGTGCAATTGATTAAACGGAGTCTTTAATGGCGGGTAGTCAACGTCTGAAGCGTATGGCGGATACGGTACAACGCGAGTTGTCTGAACTGATTCGTCAGGAGCTGAAAGATCCACGTCTGGGTGGTCTGGTGACCATCTCAGCCGTGAAGGTGAGCCCAGACTTAGGATATGCAGAAGTTTATGTCACAGTAATGGGTCGTGAACTTGGTGATGAGCAAAGTGAAGCGGCAAATAAAGAAACACTCGATGTCCTGAATAAGGCATCCGGGTTCTTGCGTCATGAACTGAGCCGTCGGATCAAGACACGTATTACACCTCGTCTACGTTTCCATTACGACAAAACCAATGCATATGGTAACTATATGTTTGGTCTGATTGCTGAAGCAGTGAAGGATTTACCTCCTGCTGAAGACAAGAAAGATGAAGAATAAGCTTTTATAAAGCGCAATAAAAAAGCCACCCTAGGGTGGCTTTTTTATTGTTGAACTTTTAAGTAGAACTGGCTAACTATTACTTTGAATCCTGGTCATTCATTTTCTTTTCATAAAATGCACGACGGCGGGTTTTCTGCCAAGGCAATGGACGTTCTAGTGTTTCTGGCACTTCACCACTCATCGAGCGCAAACGTAAATGCAAGGCCGCTTGCGCCATCAGGTTGGCAGATACCGGTGCAGTAATGAAGGCAAACAGGGTAATCAGTACTTCAGCAAAACCTAAACGACCATAGATAGCCGAAAAAATAATAGAAGCGATCAGAAAGCTTCCCAGGCCTAAGGTACTGGATTTAGTCGGTGCATGCAGACGCATAAAAAGGTCGGGTAGACGTATCATCCCAATGCCACCCACCAGCATAAAAAACGCGCCAATCAATAAAAAAATCGAAACTAGTATTTCTAAAATTAAAGGCATTTAAAAACTCCTAGTCGATGACATGTCCAGTGGTGAAATAGCGGGCAAGGGCAGCGGTAGAAACAAAGCCCAGCATGGCCACCAGTAGGGCACCTTCAAACATGAAAGTGCTGCTCCAGTAGATTCCCAGAATCACCACCAGACAGGTTGCATTTAAAAATAGGGTGTCCAGTGCCAGCAAACGGTCGACGATTGATGGGCCCATAACCAGCCGGATCAGACACAACAACATGGAGATCGTGACAGCACCCAGACAAATCAGCAATGCATATGGCAGAATGGTCATGCTTCAGCTCCTGATTGTGCGCTAAAAATTTTAATCAAAGGTTGTTCATAGCGCTGTTTGATGGTTTCAATTTCAGCCTCTTCATCATCCGTGCTTAAGGCATGGACCAGAATATCGCCCCGGTCCTGATCAATCCCCGCAGAGACTGTACCTGGTGTCGTGGTAATAATCATTGCCAGCAACGTATTCACTTCTTCATGTTCGGTATCCAGAGGAACACGAAACCATTTGGGATGCAGATTTTTGGTCGGTCCCAGTACTAAAATCGCGACTTTAATATTAGCGACAATGATGTCCCAAACAACGACCCAAAACAGGCGCATCGCTGGCACCCACCGGATATTCGGTGTGTAATCAATAAAAGGGGCGACCATTCTCGGAATCAAGATCGCCAGAAATATTGACATAAGGAGTGTGCCGGCTTCCATATTATGGGCCAGCATGATCCAGCTCATCGCCACAATGACCGAAACGAAAGGATGTGGGAACCAGCGTTGAAGTAATGATTCAGCCATTAAAGTCCCTCCGCCGGTTTAAGTTGATTGTCGTCGTATTTGTTCTGTTCAATATACTGCTTATCAATCTGACGCTGTTTAAATTCAGAAATATGATCGCCATTTAAGGTATTTTCTGAAATGACATAAGGAATCAGGTGCGCATTTGGATCAGGCGTTTCACCACCGTATTTGGTTTCTGGTAAATAACCCGGATCAAATGGCTGAACACTGATGAACTTGCCTTCAGCATCACGTTTTAACAGTGCTGCTTCATAAATCGGATTGGTTTTAATCTGTGCTGCGGTCTGATAATTATATTGATAAATCGGTGCAGCAAAAACCACGTAGGCTGTCAGACTGAGCAATAACAGATAAATAACCCTGTCATTTCTTGCTGGTGCCTTGCTTGGTAAGGCTTCATACTTGCTAAATTCTTCAGAATTTTCATCCTGTTCCGGTCGGCTTGAACGCCAGAACAGAATAAAACCGACCCGGGTAAAAGCTAGAATACTCAGTAAGCTGACCAGTAGAACCGTAAAGATAATCAGCATTTGATGCTCAGACTGTCCTGAAGCTTGCAGGATAAACACTTTACCGAAGAAGCCACTGAAAGGTGGCAAGCCGGCCATCATCAAGGCAATGATGAAATACACAATAGAAACCAGCTTATTCTGTTTCATCTGTGGGGCAATTTTAAAGTGATCTTTAAATTCACCGCGTTGTGAAGTAATCCAGCCACACAGGATATAAAACGCTGCGCCAATCAGGGTACTGTGCACCATATAGTACAAGGCACCTGCCCAGGCTTGGGTACTGTTCATGGCAATCGCAATCAGAATGGTGCCGACTGAAGACAGGATCATAAAGCCGACAAAACGGCGTAGACGTTCAGTCCCAATGGCACCGAATGCACCATAGAGTGATGTAATCACACCAATGGCCAGCAGACAGTTCATCAGGATCTGATGGCTGTATTCATCATCAAATACGGTGCCATTGACGCGGATAATCGCGTAGATCCCGACTTTGGTCATGATGGTAAACAGGGCAGCCACTGGAGTAGTGGCAACAGCATACGTTTTAGGAAGCCACAGGCCTACCGGTAACATGGCTGCCTTGATCCCGAACACCACAAATAGCATCAATCCGCCTGCAACGGCCAGCTTATGTTCATCGCCTGCCAAAGTTGGCATCAGACGAGCAACATCAGCCATATTCAGGCTGCCGACACTGCCATAAATCATCCCGAGTCCGATCAGGAACATGGCAGAAGCAAGCAGGTTAATAGCCACATAATGCACACCGAGCTGAAAGCGTGCCTTGCCTTGCCCATGCAAAAGTAGGACATAGGATGCCATTAACAGGATCTCGAAGAACACGAACAGGTTAAACAAGTCACCGGTCAGGAAGGCACCACTAAGCCCCATTAATAGAAAATGGACCATGGCATGGAAATAACGCCCGCGAATATCCCATTCTTTGCTGGCATACCAAACGATGGGCAAAGCGAGTGTATAGGTCAATACCAGCATCAAGGCAGATAGTTGGTCCAGGACCAGCACAATACCAAAAGGGGCAGCCCATTCACTTAAAGTGTAGACACTGATCTGTCCTTGGCTGCTATTGATCAGATAGCCAATCGCCATAATCAGACCCAATAGGGTCGAAATATGACTCACGCCACGACGCCACGGCTGACGCCAGTCGGTAATCAGAGAGCCGGAACCTGGGTTACCTAATAGTACTAAAATAAAGGCAGTAAAAGCCGGTAAAAGAATACTGAAAATAGGGGTGTGTTGATTCAAGAAGTTGAGAAGATCAGTCATTATGGCTCATCCTCACGTGGGTCATGTTGTGGTATATCTTCTTTGGAATCAACGTGATCTGTTCCTGATTCATAACGGCTACGTAAGGCCAGCTGTACAATAAAGGCGGTGGTGGCAAAACCGATTACAATTGCGGTTAAAACCAAGGCCTGAGGTAAAGGATCGGTGACCTGCGTGGCTTCGGTGAGTACTGCAGGTGAATTCATCTGAATACGGCCCATGGCAAATAAAAACAGGTTCACTGCATAACCAATCATGGCCAGTCCGAGGACCACCGGAAAGGTACGTGCCCGCAGAATCAGATAGATCCCGGTGGCAGTGAGTAGGCCAATTGCTGAGGCTAATAAAAGTTCTAAACTAATCATTCTATTATCCTCTTGGTACTGGGCCAGTCATACTGGAGTGACGGGAGTCACCCAGAACGGAAATCATCAGCATGGTCGCACCGACTACGGTGACATAGACACCGACATCAAATAGCGCGGCAGAAGCCAAATGCATATCGCCAAGTAATGGTGGATGAACATGAATATGGGCACTGGTCAGGAAAGGACGTGACCAGAACCAGGCTGCGATACCGGTTAGGCCTGCAATAGTCAGGCCGATGCCAATCCAGATTTCATAGAGACGTCCAGATTTAGCTCCCAGCATTTTTTCTGCATGATCCTGACCAATGGCAACGTATTGAATGATCAAGGCCAATGAGGTGACCAGACCGGCAATAAAACCGCCACCTGGAAGATTATGGCCGCGCATAAAGATATACAGACTTACCACCAGTGCTACCGGTAAAATCCATGATGCAGTAATTCGTAGCATCAAAGGGGAGGGGTTAAAACGGTAAGTCAGGCCTTGGGTAATAGTGGTGCCATGAGCACGCATACCGTCCATTAGACTCAGTACACCGATTGCGGCAATCCCGAGTACGGTAATCTCGCCAAAGGTATCGAAACCACGGAAATCGACCAGAATTACGTTGACGACGTTTGTACCGCCACCAAGCGGAATCGATTGTTGGATGAAGAACCAGGAAATTGAATTATGGTCGCGCGTCATAACCAGCCAAGCAACCGTTGCAATTCCTAGACCCCCGCAGACCGCAATCACTGCATCTCGCCAGCGTCGGGTCGGGCTGGATTCATAAGGTGTGAGTTGTGGCAGGAGTGACAGGCTCATTAGTAGCAGAACCGTCGTTACTACATCGACTGTAATCTGGGTCAAAGCCAGATCGGGTGCCGAGAAACCAATGAAAACCATGGTGACGACCAGACCGACCGCACCGCTGATCAGGATGGCTTTAATCCGTTCATGATGGAACCACAGCATCATCCAGCAGGCCGAGAACAGCAATAACCACAGTACAATGGCAAGCACTGGTGCATGGGTGAGTTCACGGCTACCGGTGTCGATCCCATTGACGACGAGTGGATAACCCACCAGACCAATCGTAAACAGTACAATCCACAAAATATAACTTTGCAGTTTGCCATTTTCAGTCGCACGGCGGAAACGTCTTGAATTTATTAACAGATTTTTTAGGAACAGATCAAACAATACACGGCCTTGCAGTTTGCCCAGTTTTGGATCCAGATCAATTTCCCGGATCGCACCGCCTTTGGCCAGTGCAAAATAGAAAATTGCACCGCCGAATATCGCAATAATACTCATCACCAGAGGTAGATTAATACCGTGCCAGAGGGCGAGGTGAGTTCCTTCAAAGGCGAAATTCTGGGTTGACGCTTGTGTGGTGCTATTTACAATCTTTTCGACCAGCAATCCTGGTAACAGACCAACTGCAATACACAGAAAAGCCAGTAAGATAGCCGGTGCACGCATACCAAATGGCGGCTCATGCGCATCTTTATTTGGGACTTGCTGGCCTAACGGACCATCAAAAAACACGCCATGTACCAGGCGAATCGAATAGGCGACAGCGAAAATCCCGGCTAGTGTTCCTGCAATAGCAGCACCGACCATGACTGGGCCACTTAAGTTTGCGACCAGTTCGGTAAAGAACATTTCCTTGGACAAGAAACCATTGGTTAATGGAATACCAGCCATGGAGGCGGCGGTGATCATAGTCAGTGTTGCGGTAAAAGGCAGCATTTGCCAAAGACCAGACAATTTTCGCAGATCACGAGTACCGGATTCATGGTCAATGATCCCGGCAATCATGAACAAGGCAGCTTTAAAGGTTGCATGGTTAATGATATGGAAAATTGCTGCTGCCACAGCCAGTGGTGAGCCAATACCCAGCAAACACATGATCAGGCCCAAGTGGCTAATAGTTGAATAGGCCAGCAGACCTTTCAGATCTTCTTTAAAGATGGCAAAGAACGCTGCCACACACAGGGTAAATAACCCGATAAAAGTAACAATATTATGGAACAGTGCCGCGCCTGCAAAAATCGGCAATAAACGTGCGACTAAAAACAGGCCCGCTTTGACCATGGTGGCAGAGTGCAGATAGGCAGACACCGGCGTCGGTGCTGCCATGGCATTTGGTAACCAGAAGTGAAACGGGAACTGCGCACTTTTGGTAAAAGCACCGAGTAAAATTAATAATAATGTCGGTACAAATAGGGCATGCGCCTGAATCTGTTCGCCCATCATCAGAATCTGGTCAATCTGATAGGTACCCGTCATCTGTCCGAGCAGAATAAAGCCACCCAGCATAGATAAGCCGCCCATCCCGGTAATGGTTAGAGCCATGCGTGAGCCGCGTTGGGCCGCTTCGTAATTGCTCCAGTAACCAACCAGCAGAAAGGAAGAAATACTGGTGAGTTCCCAAAAGATCAGGAGAATCAGAAGATTATTAGACAATGAAATGCCGAGCATCGCTGCCATAAACAGCATCAGCAGGAAATACAGTTTACTCAGGGAGTTTTTAGGGCTGAGATAGTAATAGGCATAGATATAAATCAGGGTGCCAATACCACTAATCAGCAGAGCAAACAGCATGCCCAAAGCATCCAGCCGGAAACTGAAATCGATTCCAAGCTGGGGTAGCCAGGACCAGGTCTGGGTAATTACCGTTCCATTAAATACAGCAGGCGCCTGACTCAACAGTAATAAGAAACTGCTGAGGCTGACGGCAATTGCTCCTAAAGCCGTTACCCCGCGTGAAAATTGCTTCAGCCACGAGACAAGGGTTGTGCCTAATACTAACGGTAACAATATAATAATTGGCAGCACACTCGTATCCATTGTCGTGATATAGGTTAAGGTCAACCTAGGGTGAATCTTTATCTTTCAAGGATTACAGGACCGCAAAGAGCGACCCAAAACTTCTCGATCTTGAAAGCCAGAATGATATTCAAACAGAATAAAACAGTTGTATTGCGCAACTTATAAACGATAGCAAATTCCGATTTTACAACGAAAATTGCAAGTAAAACCGATCATATTACAGGATAACCACAACATCAATGTTTTTATGTAGAACTTGTAGATTATACGTAAGCTTGGTTTTGATATGGGGTGCATGCTTGAACATCTCGTACAAATTTGACCGAAAATAAAGATCAAACTCCCTGCATTTATTGATAAAAATTTATAACTTCTTGATCAGGAATGCAGAAAATCAAAACCTATTCTTGCATCCTGATTTTAATTTTTAAATTGCATTATCGTTTCAGCACTATTTAAGAAGATTGAGGCAGGCTTTGTGAATTATCCTGACTCAACAGTTGTAAAAGTTCTTGCTGCTGTTCTGTGCTTAACTGATCCTGAATCAGTTGCAGAACAGACTGAGCCGTCAGGTTGACTGTTTCTGGTTCCTGAAGTGCATCTTCAACTTTTTCTATATCTGAATGATTCTGGCTAATCTCAAGTGGCAACTCTGCATAGAGATGATCATACTGAACCTGCATTGGATTCAGATGGATGGGATGCAATTGTTTATTTTCCAATTTTAGACACTGAAAATCCTGAGCCTGTTCCAGCAATTCCGGCCGGTTTCCAGTCACAGTAATCTGCAAGTTAGGAAATGCCTGATGCAGACGCGGTAAAATGACGGCAGCCATGTCCTGGTCCAATTGATGGTCAATTTCATCAATCAGCAAAATGCCAGTACCTTCCTGACAGGGAAATAAACTGTGCGGATTAAGCAGACAAAGGCGCCGTACAACATCTCCCACCAGTGCAATCCAGTTTCGGATACTGCTCGACAACTGCTGAAAGCTAAAGGTGTGATCCTGATAACGCACCATGAATTGCAGCTTGGGCTGGTAATCGAGATAAATCTGGCTAAGTTCCGGCAGCACAATGGATAAAGCCTTACGCAAGGCAGTCAGGCTTGGCGTATGCATATGCGCTTTGGCTTTTTCAATTTGCTGGGCCAGCTGATCTGCCTGTATATCATCCGATTGCTGTAGCGCCTGATCTAGAATCTGGTCAATGATCTTGGCACTTTGTGCATTTTCAATATCACTAACTTCACGAAACCATTCAAAGAAACGTGCAAAAGTCGTAAAGGGAATGGCGGTAATTTCATAGGCATGCGCAGTCTGAAAAATGGCCTGATTATTTTTGCTGAGTAAATTGATTTCATTGACGAAACGTTCAGCCGGATAGTAGGCGATCATAGGTAGACCGAGCAAAGGGTCATGTTGCCTTGCCTTTTGATAGAGATTCACCATGGCATCGAGTTGCTGGGTTTCCGCTTTGGCAAAGCCAATGCCCTGACTATTTAAGGTTTTATATAACTGCCAGGAACAGGATTGGACAGAGGTCGCTTCTCCCTGTGCTGATTCAGGTAATGATCCCAAATCATCAGGAAAACACACCTGGATATCAATTTTGGATTGCAGACGATTTTGCAGGATATCCTGATCTAGCATACTTAAACCTGCGGTACGCAAGTCGCGAAAACGTGCAGAAAACCAGGTCAAAGCCTGATAACTCAAGCGCAGCAAGGTGGTTTTACCCGAACCTTGATCACCCAGAATTAAAGTCACAGGTGATTTTTGCAGATCAAAATCGAGCTGGATATTGGAAAAGTGCAGAGCATGTTTGAGTTGTATTTTTTCGATGTGCATGGATCACCTGTAGCGTGATTTTTACATCTATGTTTTACCTTAGCCGACGGCTTGGCGCAGTGACTGTGGCATCCTGATTTTCAGTTGTTGAATGAGGTCATAAATGTGATGAATATTTAAGCTTACTTTAGCACGAGTACAGGCCACGTAAAGCAGACGTAACTCTTCGTCACTAATTTTATGGTCTTTCTCATTCAGCTTGAACTGGTAGTCATCTTCAATATGCACACGATCCCATTCCAGACCTTTGGCCTTATGCGCGGTAGAGATGATGTAGTCCGCTTGCCCAATCGGCGTGATTTTGGCGAGAGCAGTTTTCAGGGGATCAGTACCATGTTCATCGACCAGTTTGACTAAAGGCTTGATATCACTGCCTTCATTGGTCTCACAGTATTCGTGTACATCATGCCAGGAATTAAACCAGGCCAGTTCAGGTACATCAACCACACGTTTGCCCTGTTTCAGCATCGCAGCGGCATCAACAAAACGGTTTAATTTGACATGATCCGCTTGAAGGCTGACTTTATCGCCACGTACTAAGCCGGCGAGTAACAGTTCCATAGCACGCGCATTGGTCCGGCATAGAATCGCATCGCGCAATTTGGTATGTGGTTTATTGACCACTTTAGAATGTAAATGCGGATTACCGAGTAGGGGCACGGTTTCATTCAATGCTCCTAAAATCGCATTGGCATTCAGTGCAATTTCAGGCCCAAAACGGAATGAAGTGGTCAGACGAGATTCGGGTAGCGGCAGCTGCTGCATGGCATTCACTGCGCCACGCCAGGCATAAATCTGCTGATGTGCATCACCGACATAGATGACCTGAGTGCTACGCTGTTTCAGCAAAATTCCCAGCATCAGTGGGTCGGCATCCTGTGCTTCATCAAACAGCACATAGTCGGCAGGAATATTGGGCTCAGACAATGCCCAAAGTTTCAGGTAAATATCATGCCCAATCCCGGCCTGATGATTGGGATCAATTGACTCTAACCAACGCCGTTCAACTGCTGGATAGAGTTTCTTTTGTAGTGCTTCAATATCATCTGGATGCAGCCAGCTCGGTGCCTGAATATGTCGCGGGGCAGGGTACTGCGAACTGGTTGAGCAGAAATAGCCAACTGCATTCGCGACCAGACTGGCCAGACGCGAAGGCATCAGTACATATTTTTCATAACGTCCGCCCATCATCCGGCGCAAGGTCATCGGTTCAAGGCGATATTCTTTGGCAATAAAGCTTGGACTTAAACGCGGTAGGCGTAGTTTATCCGTGACTCCACGTGGAACACTGCGAAAAGCCAGGGAGTGGAAAGTACGACAGTCGACACCACGATGAAACTTGTTTTGTGCTTCTGAGGCAATGGATTTATTAAACGCCAGATACATGCCGCGCCGTTCCGGCATGGCATCACTGATCATTTGCAGGGTCGTGGTTTTACCTGTACCCGCATAGGCAATGACTTTAAAAGATTTTCCCAGGCGTGCGTTATCAATAGCAGTTGCCTGCTCATAGGTCGCTTTGGGTTTTTGCAGATCAGACACAGGTAGATTCATTCACGATTTAATGTTGGCGATTGGCTTTTTCAACCAGACCGGATAGACCCTGACGGCGTGCCAGTTCATTCAGGACCAGTTGCGGATCCAGGTCGAAGTAACCGAGCATCACAATGGTATGGAACCATAGATCAGCCACTTCATAGATCAGGTCATTCTTGTTGTCTTCAGAGGCTTCAGTTTTGAAATCTTTAGCCGCGATCACGGTCTCAAAGCTTTCTTCACCGACTTTTTCCAGAATCTTGTTGAGGCCTTTATGGTACAGCTTGGCCACATAAGAAGATTCCAGATCAGCTTTCTTACGCTCTGCCATCATCTCGCCCAAGTATGACAATACTTCAACCTGTTCAGACTGAGCGGTTGAGGCATTCATGGCAAGCGTATGCGGATTTGTTGATTTTTCACCGTAAATCGCAGCAGGATCTTTGATTTGTGCATCCACAATTTCCCAGCCATTTGGTGTCAGTTTACGGTAGAAACATGATTCACGACCAGTATGGCAGGCAATACCACCATGCTGTTCAATCTGTAAAATAATCACGTCAGCATCACAGTCCAGACGGATTTCATGCACAGTCTGGAAATGACCAGATTCTTCGCCCTTATGCCATAACTTGTTGCGCGAACGGGAGAAATATACCGCCTGATTTTTTTCAGCAGTTAAAGTCAGCGCTTCGCGGTTCATCCAGGCGACCATCAATACACGACCAGTTTGATGGTGCTGGGCAATGGCAGGGATCAGACCTTGTTCGTTAAATTTTACTTCATCGAGCCATTGCACGTTGTTCATAAGGGTTTCCATTAATTGAATCAGAATATAAAAAGATGGATAGGAAATATCCGTCCATAGTGTACGTGATCTCGTCGCATTTGCGGCAAAAATCTGTACCTGAAAAGACAGGATGTGTCGTTAGGCACATTCAAATTATAAACCTGAGCGGTTGAATCTCTAAAGTGCAGAAATAAAATAGCCGCCCTTAGGCGGCCGAAATATTCTTGAAGAAATTACCAGTGCTCGCCCGGGAAGATCCGTGCATAGGCCTTTTGTACCCAGTTCAGTTTTTGCGGTTGACCCACTGATGCTGAAGAGCTTGGGAACAGGTTATAACCGATCGACATCAGGACATTGTTGATGTCTGGTGCAATCGCATAGGTAATCGAAGCCAGACGTCCCAAATTGGTTGCGACTTTCTTCGGACGTTTCACAATCGCATAAGCAATTAGTTCGGCTGCCTGTTCCGGAGACAGGGTAGGCACATATTTATAGATCTTGGTCGGTGCAATCATTGGCGTACGAACCAAAGGCATATAAATCGAAGTGATCGCAATTTTATGTGAATGGACTTCTGCAGACAGACAGCGGCTGAAAGCATCCAGTGCGGCTTTAGATGCGACATAAGCCGAGAAGCGGGTGGCATTCGCCAATACCCCAATCGAGCTGATATTGATGATATGACCTGCACGACGAATCATCATTTGCGGCAGGATATTCATCACCAGGCGCACAGCGCCAAAATAATTTAGCTGCATGGTACGTTCAAAATCATGAAAACGATCTACTGATTCATGCACCGCACGGCGAATCGAGCGGCCCGCATTGTTAATCAGGATATCGATATGGTCGACTGAAGCAATAATCTGTTTGGACACTTCATCAATGGATTCCATATTGTTGAGATCACATGGAAATACTGAAGCTTTACCGCCTTTGGATTCAATTTCTTTTTTTACTTGTTCTAGGGTGTCTTTGGTACGCGCGACCAGTAAAACATGTGCGCCAGCATCTGCCAGCTGATGTGCCGTCGTTAAACCTATACCACTGGATGCGCCTGTAATGAGAACAGTTTTACCTGCAATACGTTTTTCCAATTGTTTCTGTAGTCTAGTTTTCACGTTTGTTATCCCTAATTTGAAGACTGCGTTCAAATTATTTTTATTAAAAAATCAAAGATGGCTCTAACAGAGATAAGAGCGAAGATGAGTACTAATATGATAACTAATTATTTAAGAAAATCTATACATTAAACTATTGAAAATAAAATAAAAATTAGAGTAATTGCTCTATTTGTGTTCGCCGTTTCAATTGATTTTTATCATGAAAATCAATCACAAAGCAAGTGATTGTATTCAAAAAAATAAATAAAAAAACTCCAGCATTTTTGCTGGAGTTTTTTGCTTTAAAATGGCGCTTAAACTGCTGCAAGAGACTGTTCCAGATCCGCAATCAGATCATCAATATGTTCAATTCCGATCGATAAGCGAACCATATCTTCACTCACACCTGCTGATTTAAGCTCTTCAGGATTGAGCTGGCGGTGGGTGGTTGTTGCAGGATGACAGGCGAGACTCTTGACATCCCCAATATTGACCAGACGGGTGAACAGTTGCAGGGCATCGATAAAACGGGCACCGCCTTCACGACCACCTTCTACACCAAAAGTCAGAATGGCAGACGGTTTACCTTTCACATATTTTTGTGCCAAAGCATGCTGCGGGTGATCTTTCAGACCGGCATAATTGACCCATTTTACTTTTGGATGTTGTTGCAAATATTCTGCAACCTTCAGCGCATTTTCGGTATGACGTTCCATACGCAGGCTCAAAGTTTCCAAGCCTTGCAGAATTAAAAATACATTTTGCGGGCTGATCGCTGCCCCGGTATTACGCAGAGGTACGACACGAGCACGCGCGATATACGCCGCTTCACCTAAAGCTTCAACATAATTAACACCGTGATAACTCGGATCAGGTGTATTCAGAGCAGGGAAACGCTCGGCATGTTGACCCCATGGGAATTTACCGCTATCCACGATAATGCCGCCAATCGAATTCCCATGACCACCAATATATTTGGTCAGTGAATGCACCACGATGTCGGCACCGAAATCAAAAGATTTCTGTAGGACTGGTGTCGCTACAGTATTGTCGACGATGACTGGTACGCCATATTCATGGGCAATTTTGGAAATCGCTTCGAGGTCAATAATATTACCCAGCGGGTTACCAATTGATTCCACAAAAACCAGTTTGGTCTTGTCATCAATTAGGCCACGTAATGCTTCCGGGTCTTGATAATCAAAGAAGCGAACTTCGATTCCTTGTTTAGGCAGCGTATGCGCAAACAGGTTATAGGTGCCACCATATAAAGTGGACACCGAAGCAATATTGTCACCCGCTTCAGCAATGGTCTGAATCGCATAGGTAATCGCAGCCATACCCGAAGCCAATGCCAGCGCACCAATCCCGCCTTCCAGAGCTGCAATACGTTGTTCTAGCACTGCTGTGGTAGGGTTCATAATGCGGGTATAAATATTGCCCTGAACTTTCAGGTCAAACAGATCGGCACCGTGCTGAGTATTGTCAAAGGCATATGAGGTGGTTTGATAAATTGGCACTGCCACAGCTTTAGTAGTAGGTTCCGGGCTATAGCCTGCGTGAATCGCTAAAGTTTCTGCTTTATGAGTCATGATCGTTGGTCTTCTTGTGTTTTTAGCTGTAATGAAACTACTCAAATATTAGCACTTGAAATATGAAGAAAAGTGCATATTTATTCAAATGAATATCTTAATTAACGATATAGCATCAATAAAATAATGCAAGTTTAGGTGTCAGAAATGCTGTTTGAAAAATAAACAGGATTAAACTTGTAACAAGGCATTAACTTCACGTGAATGGCTTATGTTTTGAAGACTTTCTGCGTATAATAGCCGATTATTTTTTCGCTCATGATTGAGCAGGGGGAGTTTGTTTCTTCCCCCATTTGGTTTTTCAATTGAGGAGTCCTACGTGGCCCAATATATTTATACGATGAACCGAGTGTCCAAGATGGTTCCGCCAAAGCGCGAAATCCTCAAGGATATCTCCTTATCATTTTTCCCAGGCGCAAAAATTGGTGTGCTTGGTCTGAACGGTGCAGGTAAATCTACTTTGCTTCGTATTATGGCGGGCGTAGATAAAGATTTCTCTGGTGAAGCACGTGCGCAACCGGGTATCAAAATTGGTTACCTCGAGCAAGAACCACCACTTGATCCAACCAAAGACGTTCGTGGCAACGTTGAAGACGGCGTACGTGAAGCACTTGATGCATTAGAGCGCCTTGATCAGGTATTTGCAGACTATGCAGATCCAGATGCAGACTTCGATGCACTAGCAAAAGAGCAGGAAAAACTGGAAGCAATTATCCAGACTTGGGATGCGCATAACCTGAATAACCAGCTGGAACAGGCTGCAGCAGCATTAAATCTGCCTGCATGGGATGCAGATGTAACCATGCTTTCAGGTGGTGAACGCCGTCGTGTTGCATTGTGCCGTTTACTGCTGTCTAAACCAGACATGCTGCTTCTCGACGAACCAACCAACCACTTGGATGCAGAATCTGTATCTTGGCTGGAACGCTTCCTGAAAGACTTCCCGGGCACTATCGTGGCGATTACGCACGACCGTTACTTCCTGGATAACGTGGCCGAGTGGATTCTGGAGCTTGACCGTGGACATGGTATTCCTTACCAAGGTAACTATTCTTCTTGGCTGGAACAGAAAAATGCGCGTTTAGAACAAGAGAACAAGCAGGAAGAATCTTTTGCTAAAGCATTGAAAAAAGAACTTGAATGGGTTCGTTCAAATGCGAAAGGCCAGCAGAAGAAAAACAAAGCACGTATGGAGCGTTTCGAAGAGCTTAACTCTCGTGAATTCCAGCAACGTAACGAAACATCTGAAATCTATATTCCACCTGGTCCGCGTCTGGGCAACAAGGTGGTTGAAGTTGAAGGGATTAGCAAATCGTTTGGTGACAAACTGCTGTATAAAGACTTGTCTTTCACAGTACCACCAACAGCGATTGTCGGTATCGTAGGTCCAAACGGTGCAGGTAAAACTACATTGTTCCGTATGATGACGGGCGAACAGCAACCCGATACTGGTACAGTGACTTTGGGTGATTCTGTAAAAGTTGCTTATGTGGGTCAGATTCGTGACACCCTGGATGACAATAAAACCGTTTGGGAAGAAGTGTCTGGCGGTCTGGATATCCTGAAAGTGGGCGATTACGAAATTGCATCTCGTGCTTATATTGGGCGCTTTAACTTTAAAGGCCAAGATCAGCAAAAACGTGTAGGTGAATTGTCAGGTGGTGAGCGTAACCGTTTACAACTTGCGAAAATCCTGCAACAAGGTGCGAACGTAATCCTGCTCGATGAACCATCAAACGACTTGGACGTAGAAACTTTACGTGCGTTAGAAGATGCAATTCTGGTCTTCCCGGGCTGTGTGATGGTGGTATCGCATGACCGTTGGTTCCTGGACCGTATTGCGACTCACATCTTGTCATTTGAAGATGAGACTCCAGAATTCTTCACCGGTAACTATACCGAGTTTGAAGAGTATCGCCGTAAGAAATATGGCGATGATCTGGCAGCGAAGCGTCAGAAATACCGAAAAATTGGTGCTTAATCAAAGCGCATAAAAAAACCAGCCTTTGGGCTGGTTTTTTATTTAATATTGGACACTCATTTGGCTATAAGTATTTGATAACAGCCGCGCAGCTTTTAAATGACCTTGCTGTTTAGCCTTATTCAGCCATTCTTCAGCATGAAAATAATTCTGATCTAAACCCAGACTACCTTTAAGAAAGTGTTTACCCAGTCTATATTGTGCTTCGGCGTGACCACGTGTTGCTGCACTTAAGTAATTCCAGAAAGCATTGCGTTGATAATTTTCTTGCTGCTCTAGCTGCGCAATTTGAAAATGTTCAGCTTGGCGTTGCTTTAAAACATGGCAAAGCTTTTCAAACTGTACAGCTTCCAGATAATAGGTGTCTGCTTCAGAAATAGAATTTTCCACTTCTGTACCCGTAGGCTCGTCATGAGAAAACAGAAAATGTATGACTTTTTTAAGTTTAAGCATTTTTATTCCTCAACTTTGCCATTATTAACAATTAATTAAACTATCCACTAAAGACTACAATATAAAGCGGTTTTATTATGGTAATGAATTGCATGCTTTTAGTCTCATGTTGATATTTTTGTGTATTTAATGAGCAAAAACAAGCAGTAGAAATAAAAAAACTTCATTTTAAAAGTGAAGTAAATTAGAAAAAATATGAATTTATTGCTCTAGTCGACACTTTAATATTGGATGGTAGAAAATTTAGTTTTACTAATAAAAAAAATCTTGCATAAGCATGCAAGATTTTTAGCTTTGAAAATGAGTGAAGTATAGAAATCAGATTTCCCACTCATGATTGCATTCACGGCATTTCCATTTCTTTTGGCTTTGCATGAAAGCCTGCATAGAAATTTTAAAATCAGGCAAATCTTTATAGAACATGAAGCCTGCGATCAGACAGATAATAAACACGATCACAGTAGCGGTCTGTAAAGTCGTACCTGCACCATCTCCAAAAATCCACATCGCGATGCTAATGATGACTAGCAGCAATAATACAAACAGGGCAGGCACCAGCATGATCAGGCTTTTAGGCACGACTGGGCGCGCCGCCGGTTGACCTGGCTGAGCAACGGGCATGATTTTTGGGCTTTGACATTTAGGGCAACGATATTGCATTACTACTCCAAAATTCTAAATTACTGATTATTTTATCGGAAGATACGCAAAAACCGAAATACCGCCAATATAAAACAGACAGACAATAAAAAACCCAAGTCACAATGCTTGGGTTTTTTATTAAGATGTTGCCATCTTGAATATGGCGTCCCTACGGGGATTCGAACCCCGGTTACCGCCGTGAAAGGGCGATGTCCTAGGCCTCTAGACGATAGGGACAAATGAGGCAAATACACAGGTAAAGCAAGACTTATTTGGTGGAGTCAAGGAGGATCGAACTCCTGACCTCTACAATGCCATTGTAGCGCTCTACCAACTGAGCTATGACCCCAGTCTGTGTGAGCGCTATATTATGGATATAACGCTTAGACGTCAACTAAAAAATAAATTAAGCTTGATCAACTGCTTCATTTTTCGGCAGTTTCAGACTCTCATTTAGTTTTTCCCAAGCTTTTACTTCTTTCTTGCTAGGAGCACCGACCACTTCCAGCGCGTGGCGCAGACGGGCAAAAGTTAGATCCGGACCAATAGTGACCATGGTCTGCATGACTGGGGTAGAAGCGGTTGAACCGGCAATCGCAATAAAGAACGCTGGCATAAAGTCACGTAATTTAATGCCCATCTGATTCGCCAGATCCATCAACGTTTGGCTAACAGTGTCATTGTTCCAGGTGAACAGACTTTCCAGACGCCAGATCGCAAATTGCAGGCTTTGACGAACTTGTTCTTCAGAAAGTTTTTTGCTTTCGAACTGTTCTTTAGTCAAAGTCGGGAAATGGTTGAAATAATGCGCTGACCAGTTCACTGCTTCAGACAGCAGATTGATCCGTGGTTGAATTGCAGCAGCGATTTCTTCCAGTTTGGCACGGTCTGCTTTCCAGGCCAGTAAGGTATCTAACAGTTCAGCAGGAGAGAGAGCTTTAATCCATTGGCCATTTAACCAGTTGAGTTTCTCAACATCAAAGATTGGGCCACCCAGAGAGACACGGTTAATGTCAAAGTGTTCAATCATTTCAGCCAAAGTGAATTTTTCACGCTCATCTGGCATTGACCAGCCCATACGGCCTAGATAGTTCAGCAATGCTTCTGGCAATACGCCGATATCTTTGTAGTAGTTAATTGAGGTCGGATTCTTACGTTTAGACAGTTTTGATTTGTCTGGGTTACGCAGTAGAGGCATGTGGCACAGGACTGGCATGTCCCAACCAAAGTATTTGTACAGCAACTGATGTTTCGGTGCAGATGGAATCCATTCTTCACCACGAATCACATGCGTAATTTGCATCAGGTGGTCATCAACCACGTTTGCCAGATGGTAAGTTGGCAGACCATCAGTTTTCAGTAGAATTTGCATGTCGACTTGCGCCCATGGAATTTCTACTTCACCACGGAGCATGTCATTAAAGGTACATACCCCTTCAGTCGGCACTTTCATACGGATCACGTGCGGTTCACTAGCTGCCAGACGACGTGCCACTTCTTCTTTAGACAGTTTTAGACCGCGACCATCGTAGCGTGGAGTTTCGCCACGCGCCTGCTGTTCAGCACGCATTTCATCCAGTTCTTGCGCTGTTGCGAAACAGTAGAAGGCATGACCTTTATCTACCAGTTCTTCTGCGTATTTTTTATAGATGCTCATCCGTTCTGACTGACGGTATGGTGCATGTGGACCACCGACATCTGGGCCTTCTGACCAGTTCAGGCCTAACCAGCGTAGTGAGTCCAGAATCATTTTTTCAGATTCAGGAGTAGAACGCAGCTGATCCGTATCTTCAATACGAAGAATGAATTCACCACCGTGCTGTTTGGCAAAACACAGGTTGAACAGGGCAATATAGGCAGTTCCCACATGCGGGAAACCAGTAGGAGAAGGTGCAATACGAGTACGAACAGTCATAACCGGATCTAATCTTAAATATAAAATTGCAGCTATTATAACGAAAAAGCCACATCACTTAATGCTTTATTCAACATTGAATGATGCGGCTTTTCAGGATGAGCAAAATATAACGAATGTGGAGAACTAAAACTAAGTCTTATGAATTGCTCGGAGAAAAGATACTTTGCACAAAGCGGGTAAAGCGCAAGTTTTGAGCTGCAAAAAAGCTTTGAGTCGGATTTGATTTGAACGCAGTTAGCGCTTTAAGTTCATCCTCAGTATGAAAAGCATTTTTATCAGCTTTATGTTGCTGAATTGCTTTTTCAATTGGTGAAGTTTTCACTTCAATTGCACTTACAGAGGCTTTAGGTAGCTCTGTTTTCACAACTACGGCATGGCCAAGTTGAATCGAGAACAGCGTGATAAGACTTAGGATGCTAGCTGTAAATATTTTAAATTTCATATCCAAACTTCCTCCTTGGCTCTGGTTAATCTTGTTTTGTTAAAAATGTTGTTATAATACTGGCTACAATCTAATCACATTCAGATATGAAAAAGTAGAACCAAGTCACATTTTTTACAAAAAACTAATATTTCTCTGTGGAAAATTACTAAATCTCAGGATTTCCACATTTAAGTTGCCTATTTGTAACAGATAACTGTGTAGAGATCGTGAAGAACTGTCTTATATTGTAGCAGGATATTAAATTTTTAGGGGAAAATGTATCCGAAATGAATTGTGAGCATATATATCAAAAATAGAATATGATTGGATAAAATATTATAAACACATGATTGTTAAGTAATTTTTTTGTTTATATAGTGCTGGGTAAATTAGCAATGAGTGCCCATCATGAAAAAGATAATAACTTCTACTATTTTAGTATTACTTGGCGGAAGTGCCATTCCTGGCTATGCTGCTAAAGACTTTCTCAATGTTTCCTATGATCCGACCCGTGAATTCTATCAGGAATATAACGAAGAGTTTGGCAAGTTTTGGAAACAGAAAACTGGGCAAGCGGTCAATTTCAAACAGTCGCATGGCGGTTCAGGCAAACAGGCACGCTCTGTGGTGGATGGTTTGCAGGCCGATGTAGTCACTTTGGCACTGGCCAATGACATCGAAGAAATTGTCAATGCAGGCTTAATTGAAAAGGGCTGGCAGAAAGAGTTCCCAAGTAATTCGGCTCCTTATACCTCTACGATTGTATTTCTGGTTCGTAAAGGCAATCCAAAACAGATTAAAGACTGGAATGACCTAACCAAACCAGGCGTTGAAATTATTACGCCAAACCCAAAAACTGGGGGTGCACCGCGCTGGATTTATTTGTCGGCTTGGGGTTATGCCTTGAAACAGCCGGGTGGGAATGATGCCAAAGCCAAAGAACTGGTGAAAAAACTCTATGCCAATGTCAAAGTACTGGATTCAGGTGCGCGTGGTTCCTTAACGACCTTTGCTGAACGCGGAATCGGCGATGTATTGCTCTCTTGGGAAAATGAAGCGTTATTGGCTACGCAAGGTCTGGGTAAAGATAAATATGAAATTGTTTATCCTTCAATTTCTATTCTGGCTGAGCCTTCAGTGGCGATTGTCGACAAGACCGTAGATAAAAACGGCAACCGCAATTTGGCTAAAGGTTATTTAAACTATTTATATTCACCAAAAGGGCAGGAGCTGGCAGCGAAATACTACTTCCGTCCACGTGATGCCAAAGCAGCAGCAAAATATGCGGCGCAATTCCCAAAAATCCAGACTTTTACTATTGATAAAGTCTTTGGCGGCTGGGCAAAAGCGCAGAAAACCCATTTTGTGAATGGAGCCATCTACGATCAAATCTCTGCGGAAAACCGTAAATAATTCTAATTACTGAACCATAAGTAGAAAGCGGATAATTTATTATCCGTTTTTTTTATATCTAAAGCATAAAATGCTATAAAAATAGAATAAGCCTTTAATCTAGATATTTTTATTATATAAAACATGAAATTAAAACAAAAAATAACTAAATATTACCCTGTATGCACTTTGTTTGCTCAATTGCGAAAAATAATTTTATTTCATATAGTTATATCTAATGAAGATAATCTCCCGATGCTCTTATGAAAACTCAATTAAAATCACTGGTTAGTGCTGCTTTATTGGCAACAGGTCTGACATTTACTGCAACTGCAAGCCAAGCTGCGGATCGTGAATTCCTGAACGTTTCTTATGATGCGACTCGCGAATTCTATGATGAATTTAACAAATCTTTTGGGGCCTACTGGAAAAAACGAACCGGTATTGATGTGAACTTTAAGCAGTCACACGGCGGTTCGGGTAAACAGGCCCGTTCTGTGGTTGACGGTTTAAAAGGTGATGTAGTGACCTTGGCATTGGCAAACGATATTGAAGAGATCGTAAGATCTGGTCAGATTCAGCCAGGCTGGCAAAAAGAGTTCCCGCACAATTCTGCACCTTATACTTCAACGATTGTCTTCATGGTGCGTAAGGGTAACCCTAAAGGAATTAAAGATTGGAAAGATCTGACTAAACCGGGTGTAGAAATTATTACACCAAATCCGAAAACTGGTGGTTTGCCACGTTGGGTCTATCTGTCAGCTTGGGGTTATGCAGAGAAACAGCCGGGTGGTAGCAAAGCCAAAGCCCAAGAATTTGTCGGCAAGCTTTATAAAAACGTAAAAGTGATGGACTCTGCTGCACGTGCATCGATGACCACATTTGCTGAACGTAATATTGGTGATGTGTTGTTAACTTGGGAAAATGAAGCCCTAGTAACACAAAAAACTCTCGGTAAAAATAAGTTTGATATCGTTTATCCATCTTTGACCATTCTGACTGAACCCTCTGTAGCCATCGTAGATCGTACCGTAGATAAAAATGGCAATAAATGGTTAGCTAAAGGTTATATCAACTATCTTTACTCTCCACTTGGTCAGGACATGGCAGCACGACATTTCTACCGTCCACGTAATGAGAAAGTATTAGCCAAATATTCATCACAGTTCCCAAAAATTAAAACCTTTACGATTGATGAAGTATTCGGTGGCTGGGCCAATGCACAGAAAACTCACTTTGTGAATGGCGCAATCTTCGACCAGATCTATAACTCGAAGCGTTAATCTGTTGATTAGAAAATAAATTTAAAATATAAAAAAGCTTCCTCGATGGAGGCTTTTTTATCGGCTGTCGAAAAATAAAAACGGTTTTCTCTATAGAAATTAATATTTATCTACAAAAAGTCGTTTGGAGCTTTAGCTAAACAGAGTGATAATGTGCAGTTAAATTTTTCGCCCTATTGATTGAGTTTTTATGTCACATATTTCTGTATTACTTCACGAAACGATTGATGCCTTACTGGCTGGTCGCAATACGGGAATTTATGTGGATGGAACCTTTGGTCGCGGTGGGCATACACGTTTATTACTTTCCAAATTAGATGAAAATGCACGCGTCTATGCTTTCGATAAAGACCCGCAAGCATTGGCTGTTGCCGCAGAACTGGAACAGGGAGATTCACGTTTTAAAATTATCCATGCCAGCTTCGCTGATTTAAAACAGGCATTAGCTGAGCAGGGTATTGAAAGTGTAGATGGTGTGATGGCTGACTTAGGGGTGTCTTCACCGCAGCTGGATCAGGCAGAACGCGGTTTCAGCTTTATGAAAGATGGCCCGCTGGATATGCGTATGGACAACTCGCAAGGTCCGACTGCAGCAGAATGGCTGGTGGATATTGAAGAAGAAGCACTGGCCAATGTGATTTTTCAGTATGGGGAAGAGCGTTATAGTCGTCGTATAGCCAAAGCGATCAAGGCTGCCGGATATATTGATACCACAGCCAAACTGGCGGAAATTGTGAAAGTTGCCCATCCAAAATGGGAAAAAAATAAACATGCTGCCACCCGAACTTTCCAGGCAATTCGTATTGCTATTAATAAAGAATTAGAAGATATTGAAACTTTCCTCCCTCAAGCGGTTGAAATTTTAAAACCAGAGGGACGTTTGGCTGTGATCAGCTTTCATTCATTAGAAGACCGGTTGATTAAACAGTTTATTCAAAAAGAATCAACGCTTGAAGAAGATTCAGGCTGGGGAATGCCGCAACAACAAAAGGATACGCGACGTTTAAAGAAAATCGCCCGGGTCAAGGCAAGTGATGAGGAAGTTAAAGCCAATCCTCGTTCACGTAGCGCATGGCTGCGCGTGGCAGAACGTTTAGCTTAATAGGCACATCATGAAAACTGAAGTGGTTGATAAAAAAACAGAAAAGTTATGGCTGAAAAAAGTCATTGTTTACCTCATATTAATGTTGATGGTCTTCATCAGTGCGGTATTTGTCGTCTTCCAAGTCTTTGAATACCGTCAGGATAACCGCAAACTGAGCACCTATCTGCGTGAACGGGATGATTTGAATGCAGAGTGGGGACGTTTGCTGATTGAACAGCAGACCTTTGGTGCGACCGCGCAGATTGGTACCCGTGCAGTGACTCAGTTAAGGATGTATTCACCCCCGATTTCACAGAGTGTCGTGATTTCCTTACCACAACCTTCAGATGAGAAAAAATAAGGCTAGCGCTCGAACATGGTAGACAAGAGAAAGAAGCAACCGGTACGTAAAAAGCAGTCCGTCACCGAGAAAAATGCCTTAAATGTTTATATCAACCGTTTTTACATCATGTGGGCTGTGGTGCTGCTGTGTTTTGTGACACTGATCGGCCGAGCTTTCTATGTGCAGATTATCAATAAAGACTTTCTGCAAAATAAAGCCAATGCCAATATTTTACGAACCAATACCATCAAGGCCATGCGTGGCGTAATTTATGATCGTAATGGTATTCCGCTGGCGATCAGTACGCCGATTATGAAAATCGTGATTGACCCACGTGACTATTTTGATAATAAAAAACTCTATGATGAAACCATGCTGGCACTACAGAAAGAGCCGAATAGCCGTAAACTAAAACGCCAGCTCCCAGATAAAAACCTGAATCTGGATGAGCTGGCTGATGCAGTGGGCATGGATCGTGCTGAATTGCGCAAAAAGATGGAAGAGCGTCCACGTTCACGTTATCTGATCCTGAAAAAAGAAGTGCCGCCACAACAGGCGGAACTGATCATGAAGCGTAATTTCCAAGGTGTGTATACCGAGAAAAACTATAAGCGCTATTATCCTCAGCCCCAGCCAAACTCCCAGATTATTGGTCTGACCAATAGTGAGGGAATTGGGATCGAAGGTCTGGAGATGCAGCTGAATACCCGTCTTGCCGGTCAGGATGGTGAACAGCAGATTATCCGTGACAAAAAAGGCAACCGCGTTAAAGAACCGGAAGTGATTAAAGAAGTTGAGCCAGGTGAAAACATTACCCTGAGTATCGACTCACGTTTACAGTACATTATGTATCGTGAACTGACTGCAGCAGGCGTCGCCAATAATGCCCGTTCAGCGACGGCGATCGCAGTCGATGTTAAAACCGGTGAAATTCTGGCAATGTCTTCTTGGCCCTCTTATAACCCGAATGACAAGAATGGCTTATTAAATAAAGACGCAATGCGTAATCGTGGCGCTGTCGATTCCTTCGAGCCGGGTTCAACCATGAAGCCGCTAACTGTGGCGATGGCTCTAGAGAGCGGGAAATATACGGCCAATTCGGTCATCAATACGAGTCCAGGTAGTATGCGGGTCGGAAACCACACTATTCGTGATACGCATAACTATGGTCAGTTGACACTGGGTGGGATTATCCAGAAATCATCAAACGTCGGGGTAGCTAAATTAGCTCTGTCACTGCCTTATGAAACTTTACCGACTTTCTATAAACGTCTTGGTTTTGGTCAGCGTTCCGCAGTGAAATTTCCGGGTGAAAGTTCCGGTTTGATTCTGCCGCCAAGTAAATGGAATGTATCTGAAGTAGCAACTATGGCTTATGGTTATGGTCTGAATGCGACTGTGCTGCAATTGGCTGATGCCTATGCCATGCTGGCGAACAAAGGTGTGAAAGTGCCTTTAAGCCTGTATAAATTAGAAGAACAGCCACAGGGCGAGCAGATGATTGATCCACAAATCGCAGAACAGGTTCTGCTGATGATGGAAACAGCAACTCTGCCTGGTGGTACAGCAACCCGTGCAACCGTACCTGGTTATCGTGTTGCAGGTAAAACCGGTACTGCGCATAAATTGCGTGCCGACCGTAAAGGCTATTCAACCAGTGAATACCGTGCCTTATTTGCCGGTGTAGCACCCGTGAGTGATCCGCGTATTGCCATGGTGGTGGTCGTGGAAAATCCGCAAGGGTCTTATTATGGTGGTATGGTATCTGCACCTGTCTTTGCCCGTGTGATGCAGGAATCTTTACGCTTGCTGAATGTCCCGTTGGACAAACCTTTAGAATCTCCCAAAGTCCAGTAAATAGGTGATCAATGTCCATTACATTTCAAGATCTCTACGCCGTTCAAGAACCTGCTGAATGGATGCGACAATCCTTTCAGGGTTTCGAACTGGACAGCCGCAAAGTTAAACTGGGGCAAATTTTTATTGCCCTGACCAGCTTGTCTCAACCTGAAAAAACCGCAGAATATGCCAAAAAAGCCCTGTCATTGGGTGCACTGGCCGTAATTTCAGAACAAGAGCTAGGTGTTACTCCAGCTTTGGTAGTACCCAATGTCCGTCACTTGATGGGCGAGTGGCAAAAGCGCTATCTGCAAGCGACTCAGCCAGTCAAGGCTGCCCGTATTCTGGCCGTAACTGGTACCAATGGTAAAACCACAATTTCCCGTCTGGTTGCTGAGTTGCTGATGCTGCAAGGCAAAGCCTGTGCAGTTATGGGGACTACAGGGAATGGTGTTTTGCCGAATCTGGAAGCCTCTTCTCATACCACACTGGATGCCCTGCAATTGCAAAATGCCTTGCATGCCTATGCACAGGCAGGCGCGGAATTTGCTTCAATTGAAGCGAGTTCGCATGGTCTGGAGCAGGGCCGTCTGAATGGTTGTGCGATTGAAATTGCGGCTTATAGCAATTTAAGTCGTGACCATCTCGACTATCACGGTACGCTGGAAGCTTATGCAGAAGCAAAATCGCGTTTATTCAGCTTTGAATCTCTGAAAGTTGCAGTCATCAATATTGATGACGCACATGCAAAAGTGATGCTGAATGCTGCAAAAGCCAATCCGAATCAGCCGAAAATTCTGACTTATTCTTTGTCACAAGCAGCTGATTATCAGGTTCAGGATATCCAGTACAGTATTTCCGGTGCTGAATTTAAATTGATCACTGCACAAGATACATTTACTGTGCATAGTCCTTTGCTGGGTCATTTCAATATCGAAAATCTGGTTGCGAGCCTGGTTGTGGCAGAGCAAGCCGGTTTTGCATTAGCCGATTTAATTGCAACTGTGCCCGAGCTGAAAGGTGCTCCAGGCCGTATGCAGGTGATTCGTGATGATGAACGCCTGTTTGTGGTGGATTATGCGCATACTCCAGATGCCCTGACTCAGGTCTTGCTTACGCTGAAGCGCCATGTCAGTCAGAAACTCTGGGTTGCTTTTGGTTGTGGCGGTGATCGTGATCGTGGCAAACGTCCGCTGATGACTCAGGCGGCCCTCGAAGGTGCTGATATTGCAGTGCTGACTTCGGACAATCCACGTACTGAAGATCCAAACCAGATTTTCGCTGACATGAAGCAGGGTATCGATTTTTCAGGCAAAACCTATCATGAAACTCATGACCGTCGTGAAGCAATCCGCTTTGTAGTCGACCAGGCACAGCCAGGTGACATTGTGGTGATTGCCGGTAAGGGACACGAAAATTATCAGGAGATTGATGGGGTGCGACATTGGTTTGATGATGTGGTCGAGGTACAGGCCGCGATTGATGCCCAGCATCACAACCGTGATTTAGCATTTCCAGCGCATTAGGATTTTACATGCATACTTCAACAACAAGTACCGTGCCTCTAGAGCCATGGACAATTGAACAGTTACAGCAAGCCACTCAGGGTTATTGGCTGAATGATAAAAAACCTGAAGGCCAGATTAAGCGGATTTTAACTGATTCCCGTCATGCCGAAGCAGGTGATGCTTTTTTGGCACTTAAAGGTGAGCGTTTTGATGCGCATGACTTTATCGCCCAAGTGGCTGAGAAGGGCTGTGGAATCGCGATTGTCAGCCAACCTGTTGACGCAGAGATTTGCCAGCTAGTAGTTGAAGATACTCGCCTGGCGCTGGGTCATCTTGGCGCATATCGTCGTCAGCAAAATCCACAGCTCAAAGTCATTGCTTTGACTGGCAGTAGCGGTAAAACCACGACCAAGGAAATGCTGGGCAGTATCCTGTCACGTCTGGCACCGACTTTAGTCACTCGCGGTAACCTGAATAATGATTTGGGTGTCCCAATGATGTTGCTGGAACTGCGTGCTGAACATCAGTATGCGGTGATGGAGCTGGGTGCGAGCCATCAGGGTGAAATTGATTACACTTCCAATCTGGTACAGCCGCATGTGGCCGGTATCATTAATATCGGTACTGCACACTTAGGTGAGTTTGGTGGCCGTGATGGGATTTGTCGCGCTAAATCTGAAATCTATTCACATATTTCTGAAACTTCGATTGTGCCTGCAGCGGATGATTATGCCGAGCAGATCCGTGCAGCCGTCAAAACCGAGAAGACTCTAAGTTTTGGTCAGGGCGGTGATGTCTATGCAACTGACGTAGAACTACATCCGCAATCTGCGACTTTCACGTTAAATACACCACAAGGCACTATAACTGTAAATCTGCCATTTGCTGGTGAACACAATGTGCAGAACGCAACTGCAGCAGTGGCTTTCTCTTTGGCGATTGGTATTAGTCTGGATGATATCGTGGCTGGCCTTGAACAGGCTGTTGGTGCCAAAGGTCGTTTGAACTTTATTCCGCACAAAGATTTTTTATTTATTGATGATACCTACAATGCCAATCCAAGCTCGATGCGTGCAGCGGCTGAAGTTTTAGCGCAGCAGCAGGGTATTCGAGTGATGGTGACCGGTGATATCGGTGAACTGGGTTCATCTGCCGCGATCGAGCATTATAAACTTGGTCGGGATCTGGTATCGGTCAAAGGCATTAATTTTGTGGTGGCTGTGGGTGAATTTGCTCCAGCTGCACAAGAAGGTGCACGTAGTACGCAATATGGTAAGAAGATGCAGGCTTTCCTCAATCAGGAGCAGGCTTTACCATTTTTAATTGATTTGATTGAAACACATCATCCCCAGCCAATGTCTTTCCTATTCAAGGGTTCACGTTTTACCCATATGGAAACATTAATGGCTGCATTGATGGAGAAACTTTAAATGCTGTTATGGCTATTTGATCATCTGGCGGGCTTTGATAGCACGTTTCAGGTGGTTCGTTATCTAACTTTACGTGCTTTGCTCAGCGTCTTGACCGCAATGACTATCGGTTTGGTCTTGGGTCCGATCATGATCCGCAAATTGCAGGCACTAAAATATGGTCAGGCAGTAAGTTCGTTTGCTCCTGAGAATCATGCCAAGAAAATGGGTACACCGACCATGGGTGGGGTATTAATCCTGCTCTCGATCGGGATCTCCACCTTACTGTGGGCGGACCTGACGAATCCTTATGTCTGGATTGTGCTCTCGGTAATGGTGATTTTCGGCGCCGTTGGCTGGGCGGATGACTGGATTAAAATCCGTTATAAGGACAATGCCGGTTTACCTGCACGCAAGAAATTCTTTTGGACGTCTGTAGGTTCAATCGGTGCTGGTATTGCACTGTATGTGATCGCACAGCAGCAACCGAATCCAGTTGTGACTGCCAACATGCTGGATGTGTTAATTCCATTCTTTAAGGATCACACCATTCCATTGTCTGTGATTCCGCTGGGAATTGGTTTCATTATTTTCACTTACTTCGTGATTAATGGCGCATCCAATGCCGTGAACCTGACCGATGGTCTGGATGGTCTGGCGATCATGCCAATTGTCCTGGTTGCAGCCGGTTTAGGGGTGTTTGCTTATCTGGCAGGCGATGTACGTTTCGCTAACTACTTACATATTCCTTATGTGAAATATTCTTCTGAACTGGTAGTCATCTGTGCTGCGATGATTGGTGCCGGTCTGGCATTCCTCTGGTATAACGCTCATCCAGCTCAAGTGTTTATGGGTGACGTGGGTGCATTATCTTTAGGTGCAATGCTGGGTACGATTGCCGTGATGGTACGTCAGGAAATCGTGTTTGCGATTATGGCAGGTGTATTCCTGGTGGAAGCAATTTCAGTCTTCCTGCAAATCGGTTCATTAAGAATGCGTAATAAACGGGTATTCCTGATGGCACCTTTGCATCACCATTATGAAAAGAAAGGTTGGCGTGAAACTCAAGTCGTCATCCGTTTCTGGATTATTACGATTATGCTGGTAGTTTTGGGTCTAATGACCTTAAAATTACGCTAAGAAATGCATTTGAAAAAGTCGGCGCATGCCGGCTTTTTTGTTTTGGAGAAATTAAAAAATGAACCTACTGATGTGTCCTGTTTGTCGTGAGCAGTTGCGCTTAAATGAACGTACATGGCGCTGTGACAATCAGCATAGCTATGATGTGGCCAAGCAAGGTTATGTGAACCTGCATGTGGTGCAGCATAAACATAGTAAAAATCCGGGCGATACGCCTGAATCTGTGCAGGCACGCCGTGCATTTCTGAGTGCAGGCCATTATGCGCCTTTGCAACAGGCTGTGGTCAAGAAAATCCGTGAGCTGCGGATTGAAAATCTGCTCGATATTGGTTGTGGCGAAGGCTATTACACCAATGCCATGCAGGCTGAAGTCATGCAATGTGTCGGCGTAGATATTGCCAAAAATGCAGTTCAGGTTGCAGCTAAACTGAATAAAGAAATTACCTGGGTGGTAGGGACAGGGGCAACCTTGCCGGTATTGGATCAATTCATTGATCTCTGTACCAGCTTATTTAGCCCGATTCCGAAACAGGAAATCTTGCGGGTATTAAAGCCAAAATCTTATTTGATGGTAGTGACGCCTGCACCACAACATTTGTACGCGATGCGTGAAGCCTTATTTGAGGAAGTGAAAGAACACGAGCCACAGAAATTTGTTGAGCAGTTGCAGGATGTATTTAATCTGGTAAGTGAACAGGTGATTGATGCGCCAATGACTTTGCCTCAAGCGGATTTAAAAAACCTGATTGCTATGACTCCCTATGCTTATAAAGCCAAACCTGAACGCCGTTTGGCACTTGAGCAGCAGGATCAATTCGATTTAATGGCCCAATTCCAGATTTATGTATTTCAGAAGAAGTAAATCGGTTATTTAGAAATAAAAAATCCCTCATTATTGAGGGATTTTTTATTGGTTCAGATTATTCAATTTCTTCAATCAAGTTTTCCAAAGGATCCACCACCCGATTTGGTTGTAGTGGCTGGTCTCTTGGCGCCACTCTTTCATCATCCGGTATGCGGATTTCCTGATCAGGCAAATCTTCAAAATCATTGCTTTGTCGCTTAGGTGCTACAACGGGGGCAGGGCGATACAGAGGCGTCGCTAAAGGTGGAGAAGACGGATCATGCTGTTCCTGCTCACCTTGCACTACCTTATTACGGTTAATTGGTGCTTTAGCATTACGATCCAGGCGAACCCAAGCTTCTGGTGTGCCTTTTAAGGCATTCCCCATAAAGTCGGTCCAGATTGGCAAGGCTGCTACGCCACCGTATTCACGTCGACCTAAACTCTTCGGCTGATCAAAACCGACCCAGGCAACGGTGACCAGTTTGCCATTAAAACCTGCAAACCAGGCATCTTTGGCATCATTGGTGGTACCGGTTTTACCCCCAATATCGCTACGACCAATTCTTAAAGCAGCACGTCCCGTACCATGCTGAATCACATCACGCAGGATATTGGCCATATCATAAGCAGAACTAGATTTTAAAATACGTTCTGCCTGACGGTAATTACTGTCTTCAGCCGAGATTTTTGGTGTCTCTGGTTTTTGCGCTAGGGTCTTGTTATTGATTTCAATTGCTTCATCATCAGGAGTGAGTGCGCCTGTTGGTTGAGGACTTTCTTCCTGAGCATTAATACACGAGATGCAGGCATATTCAGGCTTAGCCTCAAAAATGGTCTTGCCATAGGCATCTTCGATCCGCGTAATAAAATGTGGCTGAATCCGATAACCGCCATTGGCGAACGTAGCATAACCAGTAGCCATTTGGATTGGTAAAACCTGAGGTGTACCTAGAGCAATGGTATAGTTCCGTGGAATCTGGTTATCCTGCAAGCCAAAATCCATAAATAACTGACGTGTACGCTCAATACCAACAGTTTGTAATAGGCGTACTGAAACCGTGTTACGTGACAGATATAAAGCACGACGTAAAGGAATCATCCCTAAATAACGGCCATCCGAATTACGCGGACTCCATTTACCAATAGTAATCGGTGCATCATTGACCATGGTGTGTGGAGTCATACCACGTTCTAAAGCCAGAGCGTAAACGAAGGGTTTAATAGTTGAACCCGGCTGACGCCAGCCTTGAGTCGCGCGGTTAAATTTAGATTGATAAAAATTATAACCACCGACAATGGCTTCAATCGCACCATTATTCGGGTTCAAGGCAATTAATTGGCCCTGTACCTGAGGCGTTTGTACCAGTGCCCAGGAACTTTTATTCTCATTAGGTCTTAAACGAACAATATCTTTAACTTTAACAATCTGTGATGCTCTGCTTGGTGCAGCACCTACACTATCTGCACTACGATAAGGACGGGCCCAGGACATGCCTGACCAAGGCACAGTTACGGTTGTACCATCCTGCATCAACGCTTCAAAGCTATTATTATTGACCTTGGTCACTTCAGCAGGGTAAGTGTTGGCATAGACACGGAAATTTTGCAGGGGCTGATCATGAGCCTCAGCACCTCGCCAGCCATGACGACGATCATAGGCCTCTAAACCATCCTGTACTGCCTGTTCAGCATAAGCCTGACGTTCACTATGGATCGTCGTGTAGACTTTATAACCTGAATCTATGGCCTGTTCACCAAAATTTTCTACTAGTTCGGAGCGAACCATTTCACCGACGTAGGGAAATTTGTTACGCGTACTGCGGTCAGGCATATCCAGGTTAATCGGTTCAGCAATGGCTTCCTGATATTGGCTTTGATTCAGATACCCCAATTGCAGCATACGACCTAAAATCCAGTTGCGGCGTTCCAGTGCACGCTTAGGATTGGCCACCGGATTATAACGAGAAGGCGCTTTAGGAAGACCGGCGATCATTGCCATTTGCGCAATCGAAAGCTCATCTAAACTTTTGTTGTAATAGATTTTCGCTGCTGCCGCGATGCCATAAGCGTTTTTCCCTAGGAAAATTTTATTGACATATAAAGTCAGAATTTCTTCTTTACTTAAATTCTGTTCTATTTTACGTGCCAGGAAAATTTCAGTCAGCTTACGCTTTAAAGTACGTTCGGGACTTAAATAGTAGTTTTTGGCGACCTGCATGGTAATGGTCGAACCACCAGTCTGTACATCAGAGCCGGTAATAGTTTCACTGACTGCACGTCCTAAGCCTTTAAAGCTGATCCCGCTGTGTTCGAAGAAACTGGAATCTTCTGCAGCGAGGAAGGCGTGAATAAATTCTTTCGGAATCTGTTCATAATTCACAGGAACAGAAAGCTTGCCACCATACTCTGCAATGAGCTCATTATCTGAGCTAAAAACTTGTAAAGGCTTTAATAAAGGTGCCTTTTTAAGCGTAGACATTTCAGGCAAAGATGGGGCAATATAGAGATACATGCCATAGAAACCCATCGGAATTGAGATCAAAATAATGATAATGATCAAAAAAAATGGATGAACAAGGCCTGAACAAGATAGCTTTTTCATAACAAGTAAGTTTTAATAAGAGCTAATGGCAAACTAATTACCGGTCAGTATATCCTTTAGATATACATATTGTTAGATGAGTTATTGTATCTGTATAAAATTATAGGCCGGCACAGATTGGTGAGTTTGTTTTTATTGGGGATAAAAAAATAATAGGAATTGTATTGTGCGCAGGTTATATCGTAAGCCAAATAAGGGGTTAATAGGAGTCGATATTAGTTCGACTTCTGTTAAAGTTTTAGAGCTCTCTGTAAAGAACGGTCGGTACTGGGTAGAAAGTTATGCTTTGGTCCCATTACCAGAAAGTAGTGTCGTTGAAAAAAATATTTTAAATCCAGAAGCGGTGGGTGATGCGTTGGGGCGTGCGATTAATTTGGCCAATACCCAGTCCAGTCAGTCAGCCTTTGCGATTCCAACTTCTATGGTCATCACCAAGATCATCGAAATGGATGCCGATATGTCGGATGATGAACGTGAAATTCAGATTCGTGAAGATGCCGAACAATATATTCCTTTCCCACTTGATGAAGCCAGTCTGGACTTTGAAGTTCTGCCAGACCGTTTAACCAATCCGAACCGGGTCAATGTCCTGTTGGTAGCGACCCGAATCGAAAATGTTGAAGCGCGTTCTGAAGTACTGCAAATTGCCAACCTCAATCCAAAAATTGCAGATGTCGAAAGTTTTGCATTAGAAAATGCATTCAAGGTGTTTTCGGATACCTTACCGATGGGGGTAAATACTGTCGGGATCCTGGATATTGGTCATAGTATGACGACCTTATCCGTCATGCAAAATAACAAGATCATTTATACCCGTGAGCAGGTTTTTGGTGGCAAACAGCTGACTCAGGAAATCCAGAACCGTTATGGATTGTCTTTTGAGGAAGCAGGGCGTGCTAAAAAAACCCGTGCCTTACCGGATGATTATGACATCGAAGTGCTGGAACCTTTCCTGGATGCAGTCGTGCAGCAGGCAGCGCGTTCATTACAGTTCTTCTTCTCTTCATCTCAGTTTAACGAGATTGACCATATTTTATTGGCAGGGGGGAATGCCAATATTCCAGGTCTGGCAAAACTATTACAGCAAAAACTCGGCTACCGGGTCACGATTGCCAATCCATTCCTGCAAATGGGCTTTTCTCCTCAAATTGATATTAAAAAAATTGAAAATGACGCGTCCTCACTCATGGTTGCATGTGGTTTGGCATTGAGGAGTTTTGATTAATGGCAAAGATTAACTTACTCCCTTGGCGCGATGAGCTAAGAATTAAAAGAAATAATGAATTTGTAGCGATTTGCGCAGGGGCACTTTTTCTAGGATTGGCAGCAGCAGGTTCAACCTGGTTCTATTACGATCAAAAACTTCAGGATCAGGAACAGGCCAACCAGCTGGTGGTCAGTACTAACCAGAATCTGGATGTACAGCTGAAAGCATTGGATGGTTTACAAGACCAGCGTAATGCAATTGTTGAACGTATGAAGCTGATTCAGGGTTTACAGACTCAACGGCCGATTGCAGTTCACCTGATTGATGAAATTGTACGGGTCACACCAGGCAATATGTACATTACAAAATTTCAGCGTACCGGCGATAAATTCACCATTGAAGGTAAGGCAGAAAGTCCGAATACAGTGGCTGAATTGCTACGTAATCTGGAAGCTTCCACCTGGTATCGTAATGCATTTATGAATGCTTTTCTGGTTGCTGAAGAGCCAAAAGATAAAGCGCCATCCTCAGTGATTCCTCGAGTAGAAGAATCTTATGGCAGCTTTACGGTCACGGTTGATCTGGATCAAATCGCTGAGCCAACACTTAAAGAAGGACAAACACCAGCCACAACTACAGCGGAGGCATCATCATGAGTAATGACGGATTCGATGAATTAAGCCAAGACGTAGTGGCTGTTCCTAGAAAAAAAATGACAGTTGAGAAATTCTTTCAACAATTCAATACACTAGATCCAAATAATTATGGTAGCTGGCCATTATCAGTCAAAATTACCTGCTGGATCTTTATTGTTATTCTGGTTTTTATGCTGGGGTATTTCGGGTTTATTCGCGGCAAGATAGAAGCAATTTCACAAGCCAGTGCTCAAGAACAAAACCTGTTAAATGAATTCCGGGAAAAGGAATCCAAGCTGCGTAATTTACAGCAGTATCAGATTCAGTTGCAGGAGATGGAAGCACGTTTTAATCAGCAATTGGAACAATTGCCGAAAGAAACTGAAATTCCAGGTCTGGTGGAAGATATTAACCTGAGTGGAGTGAACTCTGGACTGAAATTTAAGAATATTCGTCTTGAACCTGAAATCAAGCAGGAATTCTTTATTGAACAGCCAATCGCGATTGAAGCCACTGGGGATTATCATGCCTTTGGTTCTTTTGTGAGCAGTATTGCAGGGCTTTCGCGCATCGTTACACTGCATGACTTCATCATTACAGGAACTGAAAATAAAGAAAAGAAATCTGAAATTCCTGTCATTGATTATGTGGTAAAAGCAAAAACCTATCGGTATGTAGGTAATGCAGATGCTTCATCTACTCCGGCTACAACTGATATGCAGGGAGCTCAGTAATGAATATCATTAAAATTACTTCAGCTTTAACGCTCGGATTTTTATTGGTGGGCTGCGAATCAAGAATTGATGCAGTCAATCAGGAAATGGCCAATATTCGCAATCAACCGCCATTACCGATTGAGCCGGCACCAGATTTTATTCCGACAGAAATGTTTAATTATGCAGCTCATCAGCTGAAAAGTCCTTTTCTGCCGAGCTCTTTAGCGGCTGAATTGAAAATTATGGCAGGTAAGCGAGTTTATCCGAACTTGTCACGCCAATTACAGCCTTTAGAGAGTTATCCACTAGAGACCTTAAGCATGAAAGGCAGTATGCGGAATCAGGCGGGGCAGATTCTGGCTCTAATTCAAACGCCTGATGGGGAAATTGAACGGATACAACGTGGCAGCTATATGGGACTTAATCATGGTCGTGTAACGAGAATTACGCCGACACAGATTGACTTGATTGAGATTATTCCAGATGGCCGTGAGGGATATGTGGAACGACCACGAAGTCTGGTTTTGATTGGGCCAGCGCCATAAGTTTTAAGGAATAAAAATGAATAAGAGTATTAAAGAATTTATTTTTGGGGATGCTAATACAATGAATCATGTGTTTCGTCAGTTTTCTATGGGGGCTGTCGCGATTGCTGTGATGCAAGCAGCGAGTGCGCAAGTTTCAATGACCAATGTAGTGCCAATGCAAATTCCTGGACAGGGAACTGAAATCCGGGTGATGTTTAATGGCTTGCCACCTCAGCCTCAAGCTTATCAGCTTGAATCTCCATCACGCCTGATTCTGGATTTTAATGAGGCCCAACAAAATCTAAAACAGTCTAGTATTCCAGTCGCAACTGCTGAAGCCAGTTCAGTGGATGTTAGCTCAGATGCACAGCGTTCTCGACTGACGGTGAATCTCGCTAATGCAGGTGCATTTACGACGCGTGTGGAAGGCAATACCTTTATTTTAAAAATTAATTCTGCTACTCCAGTCGCTATTGCTCAGCCTGTACAACAACAGGTCGCTCAGGGGATTACTAATATTGGTTTCCAGCGGGGTGCGCAAGGTGAAGGACTGGTGGTAATTGATCTGGCAGGTCAGAACACACCAGTCGATGTACAGCAGCAGGGAACCAAAGTGATTGTGCGGACTCTGGGCTCCAAGATTCCGGCACATTTGACCCGTCGCTTAAATGTGAATGATTTTGCTACACCAGTTTCGAGTGTAGACGCAGTCAATCAGAATGGCTCAGGTGTAATTACCATTCAATCTGCGGAAAGCTATGAATATATGGCTTTTCAAACTGATAATAAGCTGACGATTAGTTTGAAGCGTCCAGAAGTTAAAGGGCCTTTACGTCCTAAATCAGTCGCTTATACAGGCAAGAAAATTTCCCTCGATTTCCAAGATATTGAAGTCCGTCGAGTTCTACAGTTATTAGCCGATTTTACCGATATCAATATGGTTGCTGCAGATAGCGTACAAGGTAATATTACCTTACGCCTCAAAGAAGTGCCTTGGGATCAGGCTTTAGATATTGTGTTAAAAACTAAAAATCTGGATAAACGCCGTAATGGTAATGTGATCTGGATTGCACCGGTGGCAGAACTAATTAAGGCCGAAGAAGAAGAAGCGAAAGCACTAGCACAGAGTGTTAAGCTTGCACCAATTCAAACTGAATATATGCAGCTCAGTTATGCAAAAGCAGCAGATATTGAAAAACTGATTACTCAAAATAAGAGTGCATCAGGATCAGGGAGCTCGAATAGCACAAGTAACGGTGATGATAGAGAAAGTTTACTAAGTTCACGTGGTTCTATCTCTATTGATGCTCGTACCAATACCATTATTGTGAATGATACCCAGCCTTTCATTGATAAAATTCGCAATATGGTGGATCTGCTTGATGTCCAAGTGAAGCAGGTCATGGTTGAGGCGCGTATCGTTCGTGCAACCACTGACTTTACCAAAGAAATGGGAGTGAAGTGGGGAATCCTATCTCAAGGGATTACCAATAATAATCACCTTCTTGTTGGTGGTAGTGATACGACTCTTTGGGATCTCCGAGAGCCAGAAGTAAATGAGTTAGGTGGATTTACCTATGATATTCAGCGTCCGGATAACCTAAATGTAGATTTAGGGGTAACCAGTCAAGGTGCAAGCCGTATTGCTTTTGGCTTAATTAGCCTTTCTGATTTTATGCTGGATCTTGAACTTTCTGCGCTACAGGCAGATGGTTATGGTGAAGTGATTTCTACGCCAAAAGTGCTCACTGCTGACAAACAAAAAGCAACCGTTGCCTCCGGTTCGCAAATTCCATATCAGTCTGCAGAAGGTGGTGGTGCTAATGCAGTGTCGACTACATCATTTATTGATGCAACTTTAAGTCTGGACGTTACACCAAGTATTACTCCAGATGGTAAGGTGCAGATGGAATTGAATATTACCAGTGACTCACCAGGAAATCCGACCCCAACTGGACAGTTAACCATTAATAAAAACCAGATTAATACTAATGTGCTGGTTGATAATGGTGAAACAGTAGTGTTAGGGGGTATTTTTGAGCAAGAAACTCGAAATGCACAAACTAAAGTTCCTTTCTTGGGCGATTTACCTTATTTAGGTCGTTTATTCCGTAAAGATGTAAAAGCGGATAACAAGCGTGAGTTACTGATTTTTGTTACACCTCGAATTGTTAATGACAGTGTTTCAAGAAATCATTAATATATTTTGAATTTAACAAAATGAATAGGTGACTCCTTGCCAAGCAAAGAGTTTGAAACCCTGCCAAATATCTATTTGGTAGGGCCGATGGGGGCCGGTAAAACAACAGTAGGACGACATTTAGCAGAACTGTTAGGACGAGAATTTCTGGACAGCGATCATGAAATTGAGCGGAAAACAGGGGCTACGATTCCCTGGATCTTCGAAAAAGAGGGTGAAAAGGGTTTTCGTCATCGTGAAACTGTTGTCATTGATGAGTTAACCTCACGACCACAGCTGGTACTTGCGACTGGTGGTGGCGCAATTACTCAGGCTCCTAATCGAGATTATTTAAAGCAGCGAGGCATCGTTGTTTATCTTTATACTCCAGTTGAAATTCAGCTTCAGCGAACCTATCGCGACAAAAACCGCCCCTTGTTACAAGTCGAAAATCCTGAACAGAAACTCAGAGATCTGCTTGCAGTGCGGGATCCGTTATACCGGGAAGTCGCACATTACATTATTGAGACCAATCAGGGAGCTGCACGAGATCTGGCGCAGCGTATTCTGAATCTCATCCTTCCAAAAAAATAAGTTCAGTTGAAAAAGTGGTTATCCTCTCATGAAAACCTTATATGTCGAACTCGGTGAACGTCGTTATCCCATTTTTATTGGCAGTAACTTGAATCCTCAGGAATTGCTTGAGCCTTATATTCATGGCAAACAGGTGATGGTTGTCAGTAATGATACGGTGGCACCACTCTATCTGGATCGCTATAAGGCTGCATTGGAAAATTTGGGTAAAACTGTGGCGACCTGTATTTTGCCGGATGGTGAGAAATACAAAAATATTGAGCATCTAAACCTAATTTTTGATGCATTGCTTGAGGCAGGCTTTAACCGAGACAGTACGGTTCTGGCACTCGGTGGTGGTGTTATTGGAGATATGGCCGGCTTTGCTTCTGCCTGTTTCCAGCGTGGAGTATATTTTATTCAGGTGCCAACGACGTTACTCTCTCAAGTGGATTCCAGTGTGGGGGGTAAAACCGGCATTAATCATCCACTGGGTAAAAATATGATTGGTGCTTTCCAGCAGCCACAAGTGGTGCTGGCAGATATGTCACAACTTGCAACTTTGCCGGATCGTGAGCTATCTGCCGGTTTGGCTGAAGTGATTAAATATGCTTTGCTCGGAGATGAAGAGTTTCTGGTCTGGCTAGAAGCCAATATGGTAGGTCTTATTGCCCGTGATGAGCAATTGCTGGCCGAAGCGGTTTATCGTTCTTGTGCGCATAAAGCCCGTATTGTAGCGAATGATGAAAAAGAGCAGGGTGAGCGTGCTTTACTTAATCTCGGTCATACATTTGGTCATGCGATCGAGTCTTATCTGGGCTACGGTGAATGGCTGCATGGAGAAGCGGTAGCAACCGGTATGGTGATGGCAGCAGATTTATCCCATCGCATGGGTTGGATTTCATTAGAAGACCTTGAGCGTACAAAAAAAATCATTTCTCGTGCGCAATTACCTATTGTTTGTCCTAAAATCCCACTTGACGATTTCCTGGCTTATATGGCTCACGACAAGAAAGTTTTAAATGGGCAGCTTCGTCTTGTATTATTGCAGCAACTTGGAAAAGCGGTCATTACTCGAGACTTTGATGTCGAGTTGATGCAACAGGCGATTTTAGCTCATCAGGCATAGGTTTAAATTTTTATGACAGCATTACGTACCCCTTGGCAAAAGATTCAGCATTATTTCTGGCTGGTCTGTGGCGTATGCTGTCTATTTGCTGCCTTGGTTTTTTGGGCTATTACCGATACAGATGAAGTTGTAGAAGTAGAGAAGAAGCCGGAAACGGAAGTTGAATTACAGATTCAACCAGAAAAAGTGGCCTCAATGACCCATCTTGGTGCACTTTCTGATGAGGTTAAGCCTCTTGCTCTCAATACTCGGCTTGTTGTCAATGTTAGTCATGAGCCTGAATTCCGCGGAACCAAATATATTGGTGAAGTAAAGAAACAGCATGCGATTGAGCTATTTCGTGTAGGTAATGAAGCCATTCTAAAAACCTTCCTGAAAAAGCAGCAGGATCGTAAGCCTTTTGTTTATTTAAGGCTTTCGGGTGAGAACCAGCCTGAACAATATGTATTGTTATATGGTCTGTATAAAACCGCAGCAGAAGCTCAACAGGCTTTATCAGCGCTCAATCTGAATCTGCCTAAATCCGTCCAGCCTAAAGTTGTGGCCATGCAACAATATGCCAGTCTAGTCAACAGTATGGGTTCGGAAGAACTGGCAAGTAATCAAAAACTTTATGAAATTCAGTTGAAAAATGTACCTTTACCGAAAGTCGATGAATCCGTACAGATAAGACCGAAAGCTCAACCTTCAGCACCTGTGGTCACCCCTAAAGAAAGCACCACGAGTACCACGATTGTTCGACGTGATCAGGAAGGTAATGTAGTAGATGTACAGAAATCTCAAAGTCATGTCGAAGGAAGTCCACGCTCATCAAATGGCAATTCTCGACCTCAAGAAAACGAGATTAGTGATCCATTTAACTAGGCCGGTCTAAAATAGCGCACGGACACTTTATCTTTATTATAAATGTGCGCTTTTGGTGCAAAAAATACGCACCATAAATAATCATAATTTTCCTTTTGTAGGCTAAATCTTTGTCATTTGTGTTGTTTTGATTTTTGCTCCTTAAGTTGGCATGAAATTTGCTTTATTGGTGCATGAATTGAATTAATCTCCCTGTTTTGGCGCGAAAATGATTCGATGAATAGGCGTAATTGTCATCTTTGTTGCTTATTTTTATCTTATCCATCAGCAAAATGAATGTTATTTTTCATGCATTCCGTCTGAAAAAGGATTATGTTGAAAAGATACTCAATGATATTTTGCTCTATAAAGCTGCTTAGCTTGCCGAGTAAATCAGACAGTCACGCACAGCAGAATTTAGATTGTTTAATAGCCTATCGGGCTTAGTGAAAAGAAGGGTACGCTATGCACATGCCATCGCCTAATAATGTAGCTCCCGCTCAAGGTTTATACCAACCGGATGAGTTTAAAGATAACTGTGGTTTCGGTTTGATCGCCCATATGCAGGGTGATGCCAGTCATGATCTGGTCAAGACCGCAATTCATAGTCTAAGTTGTATGACCCACCGTGGCGGTATTGCTGCTGATGGCAAGACCGGTGATGGTTGTGGTCTATTGCTGGCAATGCCTAAAGAATTCTTCCGTGAAGAGGCCAAACGCTTAAGTGACATTACCTTAAGTGAGATTTTTGCTGTGGGTACAGTATTCCTGAATCTGGATCCAGCATTAGCCGCACATGCAAAACAAGTCCTGACGAAAGAAATTGAAGAAGAAGGCTGTCGCGTTATCGCATGGCGTGTTGTACCGACGAATAATGATGCGCTCGGTGAGATTGCAATGCAGTCTTTGCCGGCTTTTGAGCAGGTCATCGTGAACTGCCCAATCGGTGTGACTGAAGTTGAATTCAACCGTAAATTGTTCCTTGCGCGTCGTCGTGCTGAACAGCAGTTAACCAGTGATCCATACTTCTATGTGACGACCTTATGCTCAACTGTAATCAGCTATAAAGGTCTGATGATGCCAGCAGCTATTGCTGACTTCTATACTGACTTGGCTGATGAGCGTCTGGCATCACATATCGTGGTCTTCCACCAACGTTTCTCTACCAATACATTGCCACGCTGGCCATTGGCTCAGCCATTCCGTTACCTGGCACATAATGGTGAGATCAATACCATTACGGCTAACCGTAACTGGGCAATGGCGCGTACGCCTAAATTTGAAAACCCGTTACTGCCAGGTCTGACTGAGCTGAGTCCAATCGTAAACCGTACTGGTTCAGATTCATCTAGTCTGGATAATATGCTGGAAATCCTCGTGGGTGGTGGTATGGATTTGTTCCGTGCGCTACGTATGCTGGTTCCACCTGCTTGGCAGAACGTTGAAACGCTTGATGCTGATTTACGTGCATTCTATGAGTTCAACTCTAAACATATGGAAGCATGGGATGGCCCTGCTGGTTTAGTTATCCAAGACGGTCGTCATGCGATCTGTATGCTGGATCGTAACGGCTTGCGTCCGGCACGTTGGGTCATCACTAAAAATGACTACATCACACTGGCGTCAGAAATCGGTGTATGGGGTTATGAACCTGAAGATGTCATTTCTAAAGGACGTGTGGGTCCTGGCCAAATGCTGGTGATCGATACTTATACCGGTAAAGTATTAGATACTCAGGATGTGAATAATCACCTGAAACGTATGCGTCCGTACCGTGAATGGTTACGCGAAAATGCTGTACGTCTACAAGGTAGCCCTGAGCTGGAAGAATATCTATGTGAGCGAGGCTTGAAAGGTGACAACCTGAAAGCGGCACAGAAAATGTTCATGGTGACTTTCGAGGAACGTGACCAGTTACTGCGTCCAATCGCTGAAAGCGGTCAGGAAGCTGTGGGTTCTATGGGTGATGATACCCCGATGGCGGTTCTGTCACGTCAGGTACGTCATGTATCAGACTATTTCCGTCAGCAGTTCGCTCAGGTAACGAATCCGCCAATCGATCCATTACGTGAATCGATTGTAATGTCACTAGAAACCTGTTTAGGTCGTGAACAAAACGTTTTCGAACAGGGTCCAGAACATGCAGACCGTCTGATTATTTCAAGTCCGGTCTTGTCTAATTCAAAAATGCATCAGATCCGTACGCTAGGTCGTACAGGTTATGAGATTGCGGATATTGATCTGAACTATGCTGAAACTGAAGGCTTAGAAGCTGCAATTGCTCGTATTTGCGAAGAATCAGCGCAAGCGATTCGTGACGGCAAAACTTTATTGGTACTTTCAGACAAGAAAATCCGTGAAGGTTACTTGCCAGCCAATGCTGTGATGGTCACTGGTGCAGTACATCATCATCTGATCAATACTGGTCTGCGTACTGATGCGAACCTGATTGTTGAAACCGGTTTTGCACGTGATCCACATCAATTTGCCGTTCTGCTTGGCTTTGGTGCGACAGCAATTTATCCATACTTAGCATATGACGTGATCAATGATCTGGTTGCTAAAGGTGAATTGCTGGGTGATCCAGTCTATGCACAAAACAATTTCCGTAAGGGGATTGAAAAAGGCCTGCTGAAAGTCCTGTCTAAGATGGGTATTTCAACTGTAGCTTCTTACCGTGGCGGTCAGCTGTTTGAAGCAGTCGGTTTATCCAATGAAGTTGTGAATAAATGCTTCGTAGGTGTTCCGAGCCGTATTCAGGGTGCAACTTTTGCTGATCTTGAAAATGACCAGAAACAACTGGCAGATTTGGCATGGAAAAACCGTAAGCCAATCGATCAGGGCGGTATGCTGAAATTCGTCTTCGGCAAGGAATACCATGCGTTTAACCCGGACGTGATTAACTCACTGCATAAAGCAGTACGTTCTGGTAATTATGCTGACTTTAAAGAATATGCAGAACTGGTAAATAACCGTCCGATTGCAACCATCCGTGATTTATTCAAGCTGAAAACTGACAACTCAATTCCAGTGGATCAGGTTGAGTCTGTAGAAGATATCTTGCCTCGCTTTGACTCTGCGGGTATGTCTTTGGGTGCATTGTCTCCTGAAGCACACGAAGCCATTGCGATTGCCATGAACACCATCGGTGGTCGTTCTAACTCTGGTGAGGGCGGTGAAGATCCAGCGCGTTATGGCACCATCCGCAACTCGAAAATCAAACAAATTGCATCGGGCCGTTTTGGTGTGACTCCTGCTTACTTAACTTCAGCAGAAGTGTTGCAGATTAAAGTGGCTCAAGGCGCGAAACCGGGTGAAGGTGGTCAGTTACCTGGTGGTAAAGTGAATGGCTTGATTGCTCGTTTACGTTATTCAGTTCCGGGTGTTACCCTGATTTCACCACCACCACACCATGATATCTATTCGATCGAAGATTTATCACAGTTGATCTTTGACTTGAAACAGGTTAATCCGCAAGCGATGGTATCGGTGAAACTGGTATCTGAACCGGGTGTAGGTACGATTGCAGCAGGTGTTGCGAAAGCGTATGCCGATTTTATTACCATTTCTGGTTATGACGGCGGTACAGCAGCATCTCCATTGTCTTCGATTCACCATGCGGGTTCTCCATGGGAATTAGGTTTAAGTGAAGCGCATCAAGCACTTCGTGTAAACGACCTGCGTGGCAAAGTACGCGTTCAGACTGATGGTGGTTTAAAAACTGGTCTTGACGTGGTAAAAGCAGCGATCTTGGGTGCAGAAAGCTTTGGCTTCGGTTCGACTCCAATGATTGCCTTAGGTTGTAAATACCTGCGTATCTGTCATTTGAATAACTGTGCAACTGGTGTTGCGACTCAGCAGGATCATCTGCGCCAAGAGCACTACATCGGCGAACCACAAATGCTGATCAATTTCTTCACTTTCATTGCTGAAGAAACACGTGAATGGTTGGCGGCACTTGGCGTATCTAGCCTGAAAGACCTGATTGGTCGTACCGACTTGCTGGAAATCTTGCCAGGTGAAACTGACAAACATGCTCACCTTGACCTGAGCAAACTGCTAGAGTCACATCCAGCAGCAGAAGGTAAAGCACAGTACTGTGAAGTTCAGGGTAATGAACCGTTCGATAAAGGTATTTTGGCTGAGAAGATGGTAGAAGAAATTTTGCCAGCGATCGAAGCAGGTACAGGTGGTGAATACAGCTTTACAGTAGGTAACTGTGACCGTTCAATTGGTGCACGTCTGTCAGGTGAAATTGCCAAACGTTATGGCAACCTGAGTATGGAAGCCCATCCAGTCAAAGTAAATCTGACTGGTACAGCGGGTCAGTCACTCGGTGTCTGGAATGCCGGTGGTCTGCATCTGAAACTGGAAGGTGATGCGAACGACTACGTGGGTAAAGGTATGGCAGGTGGCCGTATCTCGATTTTCCCACCGAAAGGTTCGCCATTCCAGACTCAAAATACTGCAATTATTGGTAACACCTGTCTGTATGGTGCGACTGGTGGTAAATTGTTTGCAGCAGGTACAGCGGGTGAGCGTTTCGCGGTACGTAACTCAGGAGCCTTCGCCGTGATTGAGGGTGCAGGCGATCACTGCTGTGAATATATGACTGGCGGTATTGTGACTGTTCTAGGTAAAGTAGGCCATAACTTCGGTGCAGGTATGACTGGCGGTTTTGCTTATGTGCTTGATCTGGACAATGACTTCGTTGACCATTATAACCACGAGTTGATTGAACTGAACCGTATCTCAACTGAAGCGATGGAAGAACATCAGACCTTCTTGCTTCGCATTTTAGATGAACATATTGCAGAAACAGGTAGTGCTTGGGCGTACAAGATCCGCCATGAGTTTGATTTCTATAGTCGTAAGTTCTGGCTGGTAAAACCAAAAGCAGCTAACTTATTGACCTTGTTGAAAACAACTCAAGCTGATCCACAATAATTCCACTACTGCAGATATAGGCAGACCTAAGGTAATGCGAATAAAGCCTTGGGTCTACCTACGGAGAGAGAGATGGCAGAGCGCCTAAATAATGACTTTCAATTCCTGGATGTCGCACGCCAAGATCCAGAGAAAAAAGAGATTGACGTCCGCAAAGCAGAATTTGTGGAAATTTATAAACCTTTCACAACAGAAGTGGCTGCAAATCAGTCACATCGTTGTCTAGGTTGTGGTAACCCGTACTGTGAATGGAAATGTCCGGTTCATAACTACATTCCAAACTGGTTGAAGTTACTGGCAGAAGGCCGTATTTTCCAGGCAGCAGAACTGTGTCACCAAACCAATACTTTGCCAGAAGTCTGTGGTCGTGTTTGTCCTCAAGACCGTCTGTGTGAAGGTGCTTGTACCTTGAATGATGGTTTTGGTGCAGTCACCATTGGTAATGCCGAGAAATATATTAATGACACCGCTTTCGCTTTAGGCTGGCGTCCAGACATGTCTCATGTGAAATGGACTGACAAGAAGGTTGCTATCATTGGAGCAGGTCCTGCCGGTCTAGGCTGTGCTGATATTCTGGTACGTAATGGTGTTAAACCTGTTGTATTTGATAAACGTCCTGAAATTGGTGGTCTGCTGACTTTCGGTATCCCAGAATTCAAGATGGAAAAAGACGTGATGAAACGCCGTCGTGAAATCTTCACGGGTATGGGTGTTGAATTCCGTCTGAATACTGAAATTGGTACAGATGTCACCATTGACCAGTTACTTGCTGACTATGATGCTGTCTTTATGGGTATGGGAACATACACTTATATGAAAGGTGGCTTTGCTGGTGAAGATCTGGATGGTGTATATGATGCACTGGATTTCCTGATTGCTAACGTGAACCGTTGCCAGGGGTGGGAAAAAGATCCATCCGAATACATCAGCGTTGAAGGCAAAAAAGTGATTGTCTTGGGTGGTGGTGATACCGCGATGGACTGTAACCGTACTTCAATCCGTCAAGGTGCTGAGTCAGTGGTTTGTGCTTATCGTCGTGATGAAGCGAACATGCCGGGTTCACGTCGTGAAGTAAAAAATGCGCGTGAAGAAGGTGTGGAATTCCAGTTCAACCGTCAACCTATCGAAATCGTGGGTGAAAATGGCAAAGTGACTGGCGTAAAAGTGGTAACGACTCAACTGGGTGAACCAGACAGCCGTGGACGCCGTAGCCCAGAACCAATTCCAGGTTCAGAAGAAATTCTGCCTGCAGATGCGGTATTGTTGGCATTTGGTTTCCGTACCAGCCCAGCAGACTGGTTCACTGATGTAGAAATCAATCTGGATGGTTCAGGTCGCGTACTTGCAGCTGAACAACAGCAATATAAATTCCAGACTTCAAATCCAAAAATCTTTGCTGGTGGCGACATGGTCCGTGGTTCTGACCTAGTCGTGACTGCGATCTGGGAAGGTCGTCAGGCTGCAGAAGGTATTCTGGATTATCTTGATATTTAATCTAATTTAATCATCTATTTAAAAAAAACCCGCTACGGCGGGTTTTTTTATTTTTCTTTGTTTTGAATATTTGGTTAGCTTAATCCTATGAGCTTATAAAATATGAATTTGAACTTATAAATATATCCAATATTAATTCCTAGCTCTGAAGCAGAACAGAAGGAATAAAAACGATAAAAGTAAAAAATTATAAAAATTAACAAAAACCAGGAAAAATATGTTTAAAATCAAATTAATTAAATAAATATCAATAAAGAATTGAGGAGAAAAGATGATTCCTGTATTAAAAAAATCTTTCATTGCTCTGATGTTAGCCAGTACCCTGACGCTTACAGGTTGTGGCTATAACACCTTACAAGTCAAGGATGAGGCAGTAACTGCGGCATGGTCTGAAGTGCAGAACCAGTATCAGCGCCGTGCTGACTTGGTGCCGAATCTGGTGAATGTGGTAAAAGGCTATGCAGCGCATGAAGAGCAGGTATTGACTGAGGTGACTCAGGCACGCGCCAATGTTGCAGGTTTGAAAGTTGATCGTGAAGTGCTGGAAGATCCTGAATTGTTCCAGCGTTATCAGGAGGCACAGGCACAAATGACCAGTGCCTTGTCACGTCTACTGGCAGTAACTGAAAATTATCCTGACCTGAAAGCCAACGAGCAGTTCCGCGATCTGCAGGTACAACTTGAAGGTACGGAAAACCGTATTGCAGTAGCACGTAACCGCTATATTACCACTGTACAAGATTTCAACTCTTATGCACGTCAGTTCCCGCAGGTAATGACGGCCAAAGTCATTGGGATGGATACCAAGCCAAACTTTAGTGCAGAACAGAGTGCCCAACAGGCACCTAAGGTTTCATTTGATTAAGCTTGATCTTGGGTAATCTGCTAATAAGGTGGCTGTAATGATGCATACGAGCGCTGTAAAACTTTGTACAGGTATATTTCTCAGCCTCATTATGAGCCTGATGAATCCTGCCTGGAGTGAAACAGCAACAGCAACTGATACAGAAGAAGTGATTGTTGCACGTGAAATTTTGCAGCCTAAAACGAATACTACGGATCAAAATGTAGAATCTGCAGATACAGCACCGCAGCGCCAAATTGCCAATGATATGGCAGAAGGTCAGGTTCAGCGCGACTTGCCCACCATGAATGAGCCGGTGATTGATCAGGCAAATTTATTAACGGCAGCAGAAAAACAGCAACTTAGTCAACGAATCATCAATCTTTATCAGGCAGGTAAGGCTCAGATCGGCGTGGTGATTGTACCTACCACGGGCCAGGAAGATATTTTTGACTATTCCATGCGTGTGGCAGATCGCTGGCAACTAGGATCAAAAGAACATGATAATGGTCTGTTAATGACCATTGCGGTAAATGACCGTCGTATTCAGATTTTAACTGGATATGGGCTAGAAGGTGTTCTGCCGGATATTGTAGCTGGAAGAATTATTAATAACAAAATTACACCTTTGTTTAAGCAGGGTCAGTATGCGCAAGGGATTGATGCTGGTCTGGCAGAAATTGAGCGTATTTTAAATCTGGATCCTGAAATTGCAGCTCAAGCAGCAGCTGAGCTTAAAGAGCGTCAGGAGCAGGCATATCAAGCGCAGCAAGCTTCTCAAGCGACTTTTGGTTCGGTTATTTTTATTATCGTCGCTGGTGTTATTGGTTCCATGATCTTTGGCAGAAAGCTGAGTGCGGCTACTGCCGCAGTGGCTGGAACTGCAGCTGGATTAGTGAATGGAATGGGATTGGTCGCTAGCCTATTAATTGGTGCTGGAGTTTTCTTTTTGCTCGTGACCTCACTTGCTCAGTTGATCCTGCATGCTTTTATGGCAGGAGGAGGTCGTGGCGGTGGTAGTGGACGTGGTGGTTTTGGAGGCGGCGGCTTCGGTGGAGGCGGCGGTGGTTTTGGTGGGGGAGGAGCATCAGGCTCATGGTAACAACTACAGATACAACAAATATTATCACGCAACCTAAGCTGGAAGAACATGCTCAACCAAGTTTTAAGCGCTGGCTTAAGCACTTCTTTTATATGCCTGCAACTAAGCGGTTTTTCTCTAAGCAAGACCAGCACGCGATTGCATTAGCTGTAGAAGAAGCAGAGCATGGGCATGTGGGAGAAATTCAGGTGGTGATTGAAGGATCTCTACCTTCTCGTTCTGCTTATTATCAAGATACGCTGTGTCGTGCCCGACAACTTTTTGCTGAATTGGGTGTATGGGATACAGAGCATAATAGTGGCGTGCTTTTATATTTAAACCTCTGTGATCATAAAGTGGAAATTGTGATTGACCGGGGAATTAAGCAGGCAACTACACAAGAAGTATGGAATCAGATTTGTGAAAATATTATTCAGCAGTTGAAGCAACAGAAGTATAAGAATGGGGTGATTTTGGGTGTTAAACAGATTGGGCAAATTTTAAATCAATACTATGATCAAAAAATGGATGATTTAAAGAATGAATTGGGAAATAACCCCATCATTTTGGGGTAACTTTAGTTAAATAACTGACAATTTTTGTCAGTTATATACACAAAATGAAACCCAAAAACAACAAATTGAAAAATATTTTTTTAAACTACTGTTTTTTCTTTCAAAATTATTATAATAAAAGTTGGCACGTTTAGTGCTAAATATAAAATAGCTTACAAAGCTTATAATTAAATTAACAAACATTTGTGGAGAATGTTTATGAAGACGATGCAAAAAGGTTTTACCCTGATTGAATTAATGATCGTTGTAGCGATCATTGGTATTTTGGCTGCGATTGCGATTCCGCAATACCAAAACTATGTAACCAAGTCTCAAGTAACTCGTGTAGTGGGTGAGTTGGGTAACCTTCGTACTTTAGTTGACTTGTGTTTGACTGATAGTAGTGAGTGTTCATTTAATGTACCTGGCTCAAGTCTTCTAGGTGCTGAGGCTACTCCAGGTGCGTTACCAACGGGAGGTGCAACTGTTGATGGTGGTAAGCAACCTACTTTAGGTGGTACTGTAGCTACTGGAGCGGTATGGATTTCTGGTAAGTTTGGCAATAACGCTAGTTCGACTATTCGTGGTAAGAGTATTGAATGGCAGCGTGCTGCTTCTGAAGCCGGCGGTTCATGGGCTTGTGTTACAGATATTGCAGCAGATAGTAAGTTCTTACCTACTGGCTGTAAAACTGGTACATTAAAAAATGGTGGTTAATAAAGTGTAACTTTATTAGTAAAGAACCTCCCTTTATGGGAGGTTCTTTGTTTAAAAGAGAAAAGTATGCGTCGTGAACTTAAATTATCAGAATTAATAATTGTTATTTTTTTATTTTTTTTGGCAGGTGTTGGTGTTTATTATTATGTGAATACACTTGAGCGCAATAAGCTACGTTTGCAGTTGTATCCTTTGCAGGCAAAAATAGAACAACATGCTTTGCAATGTAGTGAAAATAGTCCAACTTGGTTGGCGCAACTTTTAAAACAGACCACTTTGTCACACCGTGCGCCCAATACCCAAGTCGCTTATCTTTCTCCACAGGGGCAATTATTTCATTGCGAAAGTGGATATTTGGGACTGCCACTTTTCTCTGCCAAAGTAAATGAAAATACACGCTTTCGTTATGCAAGTGTGTCCAAATTATGGACAAGTGATGTAGTTTTAGATTTGATTAAACAAAATAAAATTCAGCTAGATACACCTCTATTAAAACTACTACCCAACATACCTAAACCTGAAGATGCTCGTATTGAACAAATCACGGTAGGCGATTTGTTACTACATCGTGCAGGTTTTAATCGTACAGGTTTAATGGGGGATGAAATGTTTAGATCTGGACAAACACCATTTTGTCCATCATCTTTGCAGGGACTGGCTCAAACACAACTTTCATTTGACCCAAACACGACCTATAGTTATTCAAATTTGGGTTATTGTTTGTTGGGGGAAGTTGTTGCAGCACAAACCCAAACGAGCTTCCAAAGTGGAATCGAAAAAAAATATGCTTTGGCAGAAAATGGTATCCAATTCTTGGACAATCAGCGTAAAGAAGATGAGGCGAAATACCTGTACGTTGAAACATCTTTAACAGGTTATGGCAATATTTATACAGCTTTTGATTTTCCTGCTTTAGCATCTTCGGCTGGATTGTCTGGAAGTGCTAGTGCATTGGCTTTACAAGTGGCAAAAATGATTCAAAAACCGCAACCGAATATTTTGAGTCAACCAAAATTGGCTTGTGACATCACAAAACTAAGAGATTGTTACGGCTATGCTATGTTTCCTTATCAACAAGATGCAAATAGTTTAAAAGTATATTTCCGAGACGGAACTTTGCTAGGAGCAAGTTCCTTGGTTGTGGTAGATGATAAAGGTGGTGTTGTGACGTTATTGGCCAGTGGTCAAGCTGCTTTAGGGCAACAACAATATGACAAAACTAAAATGTTAATTTATCAAAACTTAAGGCAGCAGTATCAGTAATTTTTATTTGCATTGTGTTGGAGTAAGATAGTTGGGGATCCCAATTGTTTTACAGTGATATTGTCCTGTAGCGCTGCGTATTAAATATATTTCTGTATTATTTTGTAGTGCAGATTTATTTTTTAAGTGACAACTTAAAACTTTACTTTCATCTGTATTGTTGTTAGGCAGTGCAATGTCAATTTTACATAGGGCTGTTTCTGATTTTATGTTTAAGTCCGCATAAGTTAGAGTTGTGGGTGAACTTTGAGTAATAATAACTTCATAAGCAGGTTTAATTGAAGAAACTTCATAAAGTGCAGTATTCAGTCTGGTTTTTAAGGTAAAAAAGAAATAGCTTGAAATGGCGAGTGCAGATAGAACACCAACGATGGCGATAACAATCATTAATTCAATGAGGGTAAAACCTTTTTGCATATTTAACTCGAAAGGTGATATTTTTAACAAACTATGCAAAAAACATTCCACTTCTAAAATATAATAAAAAACATAATGTTGTGTTCTTTTTAGGGCTTATATCAAAAAAATATAATTAACTGACAAAAAGTGTCAATCCTAAAAAATATTAGGATTATTGATTGGTTGTCGTTAAAATCGAGTTTTCTATTTAATCCATTAAAAAATGAACAATCGCATTAAGTTTTTTCTAAGTCATCTATGTATTTCAGTTTTGGTGGCACTTATTGTAATTTGTGTGGTCTTTGTATTGTGGTATCCATCACCACTCGCAAAAGCTGCAGGCGTGACCCATATTTTTTTAATGTTATTGGTTATAGATGTAATTTTAGGGCCTTTGCTTGGTCTGTTGGTCTATAAAGAAGGCAAAAAAACCTTAAAAATGGATTTAACGGTTATTATTTTAATTCAAATCTCGGCATTAAGTTATGGGCTATATAGTATTGCACAAGCACGCCCTGTGTGGATTGCATTCAATCATGACCGTTTCGAACTGGTGCGTAATAATGAATTAAAAACCGAGAATATTACGCATGCACAACCACAATATCGGCAACCTACATGGTTACAGCCACAATATGTTGCTGTTAAACAAGCAGTAGATCTACAGGAGCAGCAAATTGAGCAAATGAGTGCAATTTTGAATGGAATATCACTAGCTCAATACCCTGAACGTTATATTCCGCTTAATCAAGTCCAAGAGCAGATGAAAATCAAAGCTCATGATCTACCTGAGCTTAATCAATGGAATGCAAAGGTGGCTGTGCAGCAGGTACTTAAGGTGTATCCAGAAGCGAATGCATGGTTACCTTTAGAAACCTATGGTTTAGCTATGGTTATTTTAGTCAATAAGGAAACCGCAGAAGTCATTAAAATCGTCGATCTCCGCCCTTGGAACTAATTTCTTCTAAGCCAACCCAAAAGCAGATTAACCACTAATCTGCTTTTTTGTTTATCATGAGTAAAATTTCTTTTTCTTAAAGTTCACATGAAATTCCTGCTGGTGCTGCTCGCAGCTGTTTTTATCTCCCTCGCTTGGCTCATGCCTGTCCATTACCGCCCATGGGTGACTTATACAGGGGAGCTGTATGCATTCTTGGCACTATTTGCCTTGGCTGCAATTTGCCTAAAAGAAAAGCTAAAATTGCCTGTAGTAAGTTTGCCATTATTACTACTCGCCTGTGTGCCGCTTGTACATTTGTTGGCAGGGCAGGTGTTTTTCTTTAGCACTGCCCTGATGGGCTTTATTTTCGTGTTTAGCTTTTGGCTGGCAAGTGTACTGGGTTATCACCTTTCAACCGGAAACTATAGCCGAGAAGAAACCTTTACTAATCTGAGTTATGTATTCCTTGCTTCCGGAACGATTACTGGTTTAATCGCATTGTGTCAGTGGTCTAATCTGGATTCTGTGCTGCCAGGCATGGTGAATATCAGTGGCAATCAGCGGCCGTATGCTAATTTCGCTCAGCCCAATAATATGGCAACTTTTTTAGTCATGGCATTGATGAGCTGCCTTTACTTATATGAAAAGAAAAAAATTCAGACCAAGTGGCTATTTGCCTGCGCTGCATTAATTGTTATGGGGGTTGCTTTAAGTCAGTCACGTACGGCCTGGGTAGCCGCGATCGCGATTATCCTGTATCTAGGTTTTTATCAATATAAAAGCGTTATTCGCCTGAAATGGGTTTACAGCATTGCTTGGTTCATTTTCTTTATTTTCTGCATTGTGGCTTTTCCATTACTCAGTCAGCTCGCTGCACAAGCGATGAATACGGACGTCGTACAAAGCAGGGATGTGGTATCGCGTGCCACCGGCGATATGTCTCGTTTAGCGATCTGGCAGCAAATGCTAGCGGCAATTCAGGCACAGCCATGGTTTGGATATGGCTGGTATCAGACCAGTGTTGCCTTTGTCTCAATCAGTGATACAGTGCAGGGTCCAGTCTGGATTCGCAGTGCACATAACTTTATTATTGATTTCTTACTATGGAATGGACTGCTTACTGGTCTGCCTTTCTTGGCTTACTTCGGTTATTTAGGTTATCAGCTACAAAGATGGGTGAAAACTCCTGAGTCGGTCATTGGTATATTGATGATTGGAGCTTTTCTTACCCATGCCATGTTTGAGTTTCCTCAGCATTACGCCTATTTCCTTTTACCGGTTGGGTTTATTATTGGTACGGTTCTAGCACAAAATCCAAATATCAAAACCGTGACCTTGCCTTCTATAGCGATGAAACTCATTTTTGGATTTGGGCTGCTGTTATTGATTGCGATCTATCGGGATTATGATGTCGCTGTACCCAAACTTGGCCAAAGTATTCGTTATGAGCAACAGCCTGAAAAAATCACCAATCAACAGCCAATCTATTTGTTAACAGAGTTTAATCATCGTATTGACTGGATTCGTCTTAATCCTTATAGCAAAGCCTCCCCTGAACGGATTCCAGCAGGTGAGCAGATGGTATTAAGTTATCCAACTAAATATAACCTGATCAAATATGCCAAACTCCTGGCTTTTAATGGTTATGAAGAGGAAGCCAAGTATCAGCTGCAACGCTTAAAAGTTATTCAGAAAACCGAACTTAGTTATGAAGAATTGATTCAGGATATGCCAAGATAAATTCCATATAAAAAAGCCAGCAAGAGCTGGCTTTTTTATGGATTCATTTTAGGTTTAGAGCTGGCTTTGAATATAGTTTTCGATACCAATACTTTCGATGAGATCTAGCTGAGTCGTAGTCCAGTCCAGATATTCCTCTTCTTTTTCCAGAATTTCTCGCACTAAATCACGAGTCACATAATCCATCTGTGTTTCTGCCAAAGCTACAGCCTGCTGAATGACTTCAATATTTTCTTTTACTTTGCGTACATCACAATGCAGTACTTCTTGAGTATGCTGGCCAATATATAATTTGCCAAGATGTTGCAGGTTTGGTAAGCCTTCCAGAAATAAAATACGTTCAATGATTTTATCGGCGTGCTTCATCTGGCGGATGGATTCTTTATATTCTGCCGAACCCAGTTTTTCAATGCCCCAGTCATTAAACATGCGTGAATGCAGGAAATACTGGTTAATCGCTGTAAGGTGGTGATACAACACCTGGTTCAGCTGATTAATTACATCACGATTGCCTTTCATTGTATCACTCCATATAGCCTGTTAACCCATTTATCGCTATGGGTTTTTGATTAACTTATCTTAAATCAATCGAGCGAGCAATGGCGAGTAATTTATTGAACTGCAAATGAAAATCGCAATCAAAAAGCTTCAGGTGAAATATAAAGCAATAAAAACCCGCCAGAGTCAGAGGCGGGGGAGGAGTAATGATACGAGACCATTGATTTTATAATTATCGTTATCCGCTTTAGGCAGCAACCGCTAGCCGTGCAGCAATCTGGGAAATTTCATCACTGATGATCATACGGGCTTCAGGAGCACAACGACCACAACACGTCCCTAGATCAAGCATTTCGCGTACATCACGGTAACTTTCGGCGCCATTTGCAATAGCATCTTTAATGTCTTGATCTGTAATGCCACGGCATAGACAAACGTACATAGGATACAACCACAGTGAATAAATAAGATAAGAGATATTATTGATAATTGTTATCGTTTGTCAATAAAAATCATTTGAAAATGCTTTTTATAATGATTGATGATTCAGATAAAAAAATAACACCTGAGCGGAAATCCGAGTGCTACTCGGATTTCTGCGCAAGAGCGATTTATAATTTAGAATTAAATATTGCAGGCTGGAGATTTGGTGATTTTTATAACTTATTGATTTATAACAACGATGCCATCCATCTCAACTAAAGCACCTTTCGGTAAACTTGCAACCCCTAAGGCAGCACGTGCCGGATAAGGTTGAGCAAAGTATTCACCCATAATCTGGTTAACGAGTTGAAAATGAGAAAGGTCGGTCAAGAAGATATTCAACTTTGCGATATCAGCTAATGAGCCACCCGCTGCTTCACAAACCGCTTTCAAGTTATCAAAAACACGGCGAATCTGACCTTCGATGCCTTCAACCAGTTCCATACTATATGGATCCAGACCAATCTGGCCGGATAAATAAAGCGTATCCCCGACTAGAATTGCTTGTGAATAGGTGCCTATGGCAGCTGGGGCATTTTCAGTATGGATCACTTGGCGGGACATCAATTTCTCCTTTTATCATCAACATACATCATATTAGATCAATTCAACTGACAAAAGCATTATCGTTTTAAATGATTAACTGGCTTTAGAGGTTTCAGCAATATTGAGCGGTTGTTCTAAGCGGGTAATACGTGGAAAACCAAAATGCATGCGTAAATCACGAATAATCTTGGCAATCTGTTTACGGTTATGCACCACAATATTTACATAAGTTTTGCCATCATAATTACGCACCATCTCTACACCTGTATGGCCTTTACGACATTGATAAATCAGATCGGAAATCTGTTCATCGTCCATGGCCTGATCAATACAGAGATAGGCAGTAAAGCTGACATCATCCAGATCTTCAGTCGTCCATTGTAGAGGCATAATATTTTCAGGATGCATATGTTGTTCCTGCAATAAATTATGGCAACGGGCACGATGTACAATTAGGCCACGACGAGTCAGATGACCTTGAATTGGATCACCAAGTACCGGGTTGCAGCAATGCGCGTATTTAACATCTACGCCTTCTGTACCTTGAATAAGGCGACCTGAACTATTTGCATTTTGATGCTGGTCATGTGCGAATAAATGGTTGGCAACCAGTTGAGGTAATAAGTCACCTACAGCAATCTGTTCAAATAGTTGCTCTTTAGTCGGGACATGACGCCATTCCAGTACATTTTTCCAGTCAGCTTCGGTCAGATCACGAATAGAACACTGAAAAAGTTTTAAGGCACGGTTAAGGGCTTGTTGACCCACAAGGCGCTGTTCATCAATATCCTGATCGCGCAAAATATTCTGAATGGCACGACGGGCTTTTTGGGTATTAATAAAGCTGAGCCAGTCCGGGTTTGGGGTTGCAAGAACATCAGTGATGACTTCAACCACCTGACCACTCAATAATGGCGTAGAAAGCGGTTTGGTTTCACCATTAATTTTGGCGCCAATAGCATGGTTACCGAGGAACAGGCTGGCGGCATAGGCAAAATCAACAGCAGTCGCACCTTGCGGCAACTCATGCAGATGACCGTGAGGGGTATAAACCCAAATTTTTTCCTGATGCAGATAATCCAGTAATTCGCTGAACGTAGTTTTGGCGCATTCACCATCAACCAGTACGTTCAGATTTTGCATGGATGCTTGAATGGCAGAGCGGCAGGCTTGAGGGGCATTTTCACCAAGTACGACGCCAAAGCGTGCAGCTTTACGCATCAGTTCAGTTTGAATAGTCAGTGACAGGGTGGTCTTTTCGCCTTTTAATCGCATGGTTAATGACTGGTTGCCGCCGGGCAGAGGGCGACGGATATTGTCCTGATAATTTTGAACCGTAAAACTTTCAGTCAGAATATCTGCGAGACGGTCACAATCGGCAATACTCTGTAAGATAATTTCAAATGCGTGGCTATGTGTAAGTTCCTGCAGATCAATATCATTTTTTACAAAATGGCGTAATAGCTCGATATTATTGTTTTTCTTTTTAACCCGGCCTTCAATGGCATATTGCTGTAGTAATTCGTTAAGTTTCTGTTCCCACTTGGCCTGATATTCACAGCGTTTAGGCTTGGTTTCTAAAAGGGCAGCCTGGACATCATTGTACATATCCAGATCCAGATTCTGATAACAAAGATGTTCCAGATTATCAGCCATTTCATTCATGCCGACCAAGCGTGCCATCGGAACAAAAATTTCAAAGGTTTCACGCGCAATACGGGCACGTTTATCCGGGCGTAGCGCTTCCAGCGTAGTCATGTTGTGATAGCGATCTGCCAGTTTCACAATAATGACACGTGGATCCTGTAAAGTTGCTTGCAGGATTTTACGGAAAGAGGCCGCTTTATTATATTCTTTATCGCTGGAGTGGCTGAGTTTGGTGACCCCATCAACCAGCTCTGCAACCGTGCTGCCAAATTTTTCAGTAATGTCATCTTTATTGAAGTCGGTATCTTCAATGACATCATGCAGCAGCGCTGCCATTAAGGTTTCAGTATCCAGACGCATATGGGCCAGAATACAGCTCACCGCGATAGGGTGCAGAATATAAGGTTCACCACTTTTACGGGTAATGCCATCATGGGCAATATCGGCATAATCACAGGCCGCAAGCACACGTTCGACATCGCTTTCACTTAAGTACGCGTCGATGATGATTTTTAACTGTTGCTTAGCTTCACTGACCTGTGGGCCTGGCATAAAACACCTTTAAAACTGGATTTTTTAACAAATAAAACAGAGAAAGCTCGTATGAAATGTATAACATAAAGTGGGTCAGTTTTTTCATATCAACAAGTGAAAAATTTATACTGACTTTAGAGCTAACCCTTATGTTATAACCGTTCTGCGCAAAATATAAAAGTCACAGAACAAAAAAAGCCTAGTTTAAAACTAGGCTTTTTGGAATGGTTTATTCTTATTGGAAAGAAAAACCATCTAAATTTAGATTATTTGCAGAAAGAGCAAGATCTAAACTAGAAGTTTGATAATCTTGATCACGTTGTTTCAAAATATCTTTTGATACATGACCTGCAGCGATTTCACGTAAAGCAACTACAGTCGGTTTGTCATTGTCCCATTCCACAGTTGGTTCAATGCCTTGACGTGCCAATTGACGCGCGCGTTTGCTTGCCACTAGTACAAGCTCAAAGCGGTTGTCTACATGGTCTAAACAATCTTCAACGGTTACGCGTGCCATAAGAATTCTCGTTTTGAATAGTAAATTTCAACAGACTGCACAGTATAAAATGCTTTGTCTGGAGACTCAAGTTTTAATCACTGTTCGCTTGGAGTAATTAGAGCCTGGATCAGTTTTTCATGGCGGGTCGCTTGCTGGGAAAGGACCAGACGATTGGCGATAATCACAGATTCAAGGTCATGTAATGCTTTATTAAAGTCATCATTGATAATGACATAATCAAAGTTGACATACTGCTGCATATCTTCGACTGCACAGCTAAGACGGTGTTCAATCACTTCAACAGAGTCTGTACCACGGTTGGAAAGACGCTGACGCAAATCAAACTGGCTTGGCGGAAGAATGAAAATCTGTTTAGATTCAGGAAAAAGTCGACGAACTTGTTGTGCACCTTGCCAGTCAATTTCAAGTAATACATCATGACCTTTGGCCAGTTGTTCTTTTACAGTCGCTTGTGCTGTGCCGTAATAATTACCAAAGACTTCGGCATATTCAATAAAACCACCTTCCTCGACCAGATTCAAAAAATCTTCTTTAGTCGAGAAATGATAATGTACGCCATCGAGTTCGCCAGGTCGTTGACCGCGTGTCGTATGAGAAACAGAAACATGAAGATTGTTGACGCGTTCAAGTAATGCTTTAACGAGGGATGTTTTGCCCGTTCCAGACGCTGCAGAAACGACAAACAAGAGACCCGACATGATATTTTTCCTGATATGATAAAATATCTTCTCTATTTTAGAGTAGACCGGCTTTAAACTAAATAGTTGTACGTCGATTGTTTTACATTTATTTCAATTGTAGCGCCATAAATTGAGTGAGTATTGAGGATTTCTATGGAAATTGTTTTAGCTAACCCGCGTGGTTTCTGTGCCGGTGTGGATCGTGCCATTGCGATCGTGAACCGTGCCCTAGAATGCTTTAATCCACCTATTTATGTGCGTCATGAAGTAGTCCACAACAAATTCGTAGTTGATGACTTGCGCCAGCGTGGTGCGATCTTTGTCGATGAGCTAGATGAAGTGCCAGATGACAATATCGTGATTTTTAGTGCACATGGGGTGTCTAAGGCTGTGCAGCAGGAAGCCGAACGCCGAGGTTTAAAAGTTTTTGATGCGACCTGTCCATTGGTCACTAAAGTACATATTGAAGTGACTAAATATGCCCGTGAGGGAGTAGAAGCGATTCTGATTGGTCATGAAGGCCACCCAGAAGTTGAAGGCACCATGGGGCAATATGATAAAAATAATGGTGGTGACATTTATCTGGTCGAAGATGAAGAAGATGTTGCTGCTTTAACAGTTCGTAATCCTGAGAAAGTCGCTTTTGTAACACAAACGACTTTGTCGATTGACGATACAGCGAAAGTCATTGATGCGCTTCGCAGAAAATTTCCGAATATTCAAGGCCCGCGTAAAGATGATATTTGCTACGCTACGCAAAACCGTCAGGATGCAGTGCGCGATCTGGCTGAACGTTGTGATGTAGTCTTAGTTGTCGGTTCACCAAACTCATCGAACTCCAACCGTCTGCGTGAACTGGCGGAGCGTATGGGTAAAGCAGCTTATCTGGTTGATAATGCCGATGAACTCAAACAGGAATGGTTTGAAGAGAATGCTCAGATTGGAGTAACCGCCGGAGCCTCTGCACCAGAAATTCTGATTAAACAGGTCATTCAGCGTTTACAGGATTGGGGTGCACAGGCACCCAAAGAACTGGATGGGCGAGAAGAGAATATTACATTTAGTCTACCAAAAGAGTTACGTATTCCTGTAACACAGGCTTAAATTGTTAACTATTTAACAATTTATTTTTTATTAAAAAATAAACAGATAGCTATAATATGACAGTTATCTGTTTTTTTATGCCTTTTATCTACTCTGTGTAGGTTTTGTAAAATTTATAGATATTATTTTTAATAGGGGAAAGTTTTGGAGCTGGGGAAGAGTGTGCAAAAGAATAAAGGTTTTACGTTAATTGAGCTCATGGTGACGATTGCAGTACTAGGGATTATTGCAACAATCGCTGCGCCTTCTTTCAATAGTTTAATTCGCAATCAAAATTTAACAAAAAGTACCCGTGATTTATATGGCTTAATTATGGAAGCACGTGCTCAAGCAGTTTTAGTTCGTCAGGATGTAAAGTTAGAAATTGTAGAAGATCAGGAAAAGTTGATTGGACGTTCTGATGAAATTGCTGCGGATGCTATCTTAAAAAAGCAGAGAGAAAGTAAGCTTTTATATCTTTGGGGGCCAACTGGAAAGTCGATATTGTCGGGGACAGAAACTTCAATTACGTTTGAAATGACTGGAAAAGTGAAGGGTGCAAGTTCAGATACAACAATTGTAATCTGCGATGAAGCAGATGGCGATAAATCAAAAACAATAACAATAACAAAAATGGGTTCACTCCGACCAATTAGCGAGGGAGATTGCTAATGCGCTATACCAAGCATCAATTAGGTGTTGGATTGATGGAAATATTAGTAGCTCTTCTGATTCTCGCATTGGGTGTGTTGGGATTTATTGCTCTGCAATATAGGGCAGTTGAGGCAACTTCTGAAGGGAGCTATCGAGTTCAGGCAATTAATTTATCGCGAGATTTTGCTGAAAGAATTAGGGTAAATCGTGGCGCTTTGGATAATTATGTGGATGAAATAGCAGATGCTGATGCTCAAGCTGAATATAGTAAAAACTGTTCAGCAGAAGAGTGTTCAACAGGTGAAATGGCAGATTATGACGTAGCACAGGTTGTGCAGCGTGCTAACTCGGTAGGGATGACAGTCAACTTGTTAGATTGTCAAGGTAATAGTGATGATCGTAAATGTATCTATGTTGCTTGGGGAAATACAGCAGCAACAGATGGGCAAGAAGATGCAGGAAATTGTACAACAGGGATAGTTTATGATCCGTCATCAACCTGTTTGATTATGGAGGTGTATTAAAAATGCCATTAAATTCATATAAACAGACAGGTTTTACCTTAATTGAATTAATGATATCGCTGGCTCTAGGGTTGATTATAATGGCTGCAGCGATCATGTTATTTGTAACAGGTCAAAAAAGCAGTGCATTACAACAAGGGTTTGCAAATATTCAGGACGATGCGAACTTTGGATTGGGATACATAGCACAGGATATCAGACATACAAATCTTAATAGTCTAAATTCTGGAATTAATGATCGAACGATTCAAGGTGGGATTGTACTTACTTCTAGTGCTAATGGTTTTAAAGACACAACAGTTACACCAAATATTACTTACAGTAATTTGCCTGAAAACTTAATAGGAACAACCGTAGCAACGAACTTATTGTCAAGTGGAGCTACGGGTTTGTCTAATGTACGAGGGGAAAGTAGTGATCAATTGGTCATTCAGTATAGACCTCAATATACAAGAGTTGGCAGTAATTGGGTTGGGGGTTTTGATTGTGAAGGAGAAGAAATCAAGTTCCCAGTCATGACTGGTGGGGTTGAAACACCATTGCGCATAATCGTACAGCGTTATTTTCTTAGGGAAGATACCAATAAAGATAGCAAGGAGCCAAATACTGCTTTGGCCTTGGCGTGTGATGCTGGGTGGTACAGTGAATCGGGTACTCCGCTACCAGATAAGATCGAGTCTTTTGGTAATGATGGCGAAGTTATTATGAAGCGGGTCGATTATTTTCATATCATGCTGGGTATCCAGAATGGTGAAAAGCTTCGATATATTTCTATTAATGATTATATGGCACTTAGTGCTCCCCGACCACGTATCTTATCTGTTCAATTAGGAGCATTAGTTCGTTCTGTACAAGGTGTGGGGAATGAACCAATGATTAAAGATGATCAAGAGTTTCAAGTACTCGATAAAAAAGTAACAGTGAAAGTACCGACTAACACAACAAGCAAATATGTCCGTCAGGTGGTTTCTCAAACAGTTGCACTGCGTAATACTTTTGGGGAGAGAGGACAATGAATAAAAGTCAGCGAGGAGCAACTTTAATTGTTGTTCTTATTCTACTTGTTGCTATTACCGTTATAGGAACATTGGCAATCCGTCAAAGTATGGTGACTTTAAATATTGCAACAAATAGTCAGGCCACTCAATTAATGCTTCAGAACGCAGATGCTGCATTTTTTAATGTGGAGAAAGAAAATAATATTATTCAGTCATTAAGCAGTAGCGGAATGTTTGGGTATATTGATGGTGCAGTGAATAAAGATAAAGAACTTGTGTTTTGTTTTCGTGGTGCGGATCAAGCTGATTTTTTTGATATTACTCTTGCCAGCATCATTGAATGGAATGCGCCTGATGTAAAACCTAAAAATGATAGCTTTGGTAAAGATGGATATTGTAAAACGAATGTAAGTGGAACAAATTTTTTTACGAGTGGTCGTAAGGCTGTCATGACTCAAGTTGCTGTCAAATATTCATCAGAAGCAGAGAAAGATGCATTCTATGGGCAAATTTTAGGAACAGATGATAATACTGTGAAATTGCAACGAAGTAAGCCAGTGAAGGTTTTTGCAGTTTCAATCATGCCGGCCTTAACTACTGCAGATAAAACAAAAATTGATGAATGTCTTGACTCTCACATGAATGAGGTTGTTATTCCGAGTGGTGTAACTCCATCTACAGGGGCGGATAAGAGTGTAACTCAGTGTTTGTCAGAACTAAATGTGCCTTTTGAATCGTCTGTCACAGAATATGTAATTGCTCAAGATTTCGTGTAATAGGGGAAGTAAGAAAAGATGAAAACGATGCAAAATAAAAATCATACTTCTTATCGTCATAAGTTGCTTGCTACCAGTATTGCTGCTTTATCGACAATGATGATTGCCAGCACAGTAACACAAGCAAGTGACATTGATATTTATCAAGAAGCTAAATCAGGTCAGATTACTCTAATGATGATGCTAGATATTTCAACGAGTATGAATGGGGTATCTACAGCTACAACTGACTTAGATCTAACAACAACAGAGTGTTCTGGTAATAATACTGGTAAGACAGAACCATTGAGAGACTATAATAGAACATATTGTACAGTATCTAAGTCAACTTATGCTAATTGGGTAAAAACGACTGCAACAGCAGCACAAAAAGCTAAAGCAGAAAAAGTGAATAGGGCTTGTAATAAACAGACTAATGGAGATTATCATTGTGGTGATCGCACAGCACGAATGTTGGATGCGATGTATGATTTATTAAATGGAAATTCATCTAAAGGTATTGCTAAGTTATCAGATGACAAGGTTATAGGGTTATCAACATTTGGTGCAGATAATACAAGTTCGGCAAAAACAAAAATCATTGTTCCAGCCCGTAGATTGGATTGTACGTCGGGTAAAGAAGATTGTTATCAGATGTCAGGAACAAAAACACAGCGCGAGATTCTCACGGAAGAAATTATTAAATTAAAAGGTATCAGTTATACGCCCACAGCTTGGGGGTATGCCGAAGTCATAAATTATTTAATGGGCAAGCGGCCTAACAAAACATCTAATGGCTTTGACTTATCATCCTCCATCACTAAAGAAGGATCAGGTACTAATCAAAAGTATCAAATGCCTGCATCTTTAGTGCAGGAAGATGCAAATAAAAAATGTAGTGGTCAAGGGATATATGTTTTAACAGATGGTGTACCTAATGCTAAAACCAGTGATACTTTAAATAATTTAAAAACAGGTTTATCTAATTCAGCCTTCTCTTGTTCTACAAATGATAATTGGGATTGTCAACATAAAGCAGCAACAGAATTATTGGCTGCAAGAAATGAATTGAAGCTTGTAGTAAAAACAGCAGTAGTGGGTTTTGGTAAAGAATTTGACTCAGTAGTTTCTTATGATCGAAATAAGACAAAACAACAAAATCTTGATGCCTTAGGCACAATTAATACTAATCCTAAAAATGCTGCGAAATGGGGTATTGAGGGTGGTGGTGGATGGTATTCTGGCTCTAGTTCACAAGATGTTGTGGATAGTGTCAATCATTTTATTAATGATTTAAGTGCAGAAATCCCAGCAGTAACAACAGGCTCTCCAACTATCCCTAAAGATGCATTAAACCCTGCTGTATTACAGGACGATGCTTATTATCAACAGTTCCAGCCAACGCCAGATAAAACATTCCAATTATGGGTGGGTAACTTAAAGAAATATTTAGTAGATGAAAATGGGGTATTAAAAGGCAAGAATGGCAACAAAATAGTCGATGATGATGGAAAGATCCTTGATAATTTTGATTATTGGGCTGAGTCAATAACACCGGCTAATGTTGACATGGATGAAAATACTCCGGGAAGTACAAAATTTGCTTTACGTGGTGGATTCTGGTCTAAATTGGCTTTAAGAACAGATCCATTAAATAATCCAAGTACTGGAACGATAAAGCGTAAAGTTTTTACGGATCGTAAACATTCTTCTGGCTCTGCTGGAGATTCTATATTTTCTGGAATTTCTAGCGGCGATTTAAGACAAGTTAAACCTACTGATTTGACTGATAATGTGTACAAGTATGACCAGTACAGAGGATATCTAATACGGTCATTAGGATATAACATTGATGCAGCAAATCCGCCAACTGATTTAAATGCTTTGATTTTAGAACCAGAATTTCGTCAAACTGGTGCAGTCATGCATTCATATCCACTTATGTTAACAAATAAAGGGAAACTTGCTTTCAATACAACAGACAAGAGAATGGATTCAACAAATCGTGAAGACTACATCTTGTTTGGTACCACACAGGGTATGTTGCATGTGGTGAAAGCTGGAGAGTCTGGTAAAGCGGGTGGAGGTGAAGAGGTCTTTACATTTATACCAAATGAGATGCTAGAAAAACAGAGAAAGGCACTTGATGTACCTGAAGCAACTAATGGCGGGATGAATAATCTGTTTTATGGTATAGATGGACCTTGGACTGCATATACTGAATATGTTATTGATGATTCTGGTAATTTAACAGTTGGAACGGGTAAAGGTGGTCAGAAGGGAGTACAGGATGTCTATGGCGGTTTACGCATGGGTGGCAAAAGTTACTATGCGTTGAATCTTCAGAATATTAATAATCCTAAACTCAAGTTTCATATAGATCCATCTGGAAATTGTAGTAATTCGAATCCATTGGGTTGTATGGGACAAAGCTGGTCCAAGCCCACTATTGGCTTTGTGAATTGGGCTGGAAAGCGTACACGTGTAATGTTTGTTGGTGGTGGTTACGATATGGGATATGAAAATCCCGCATATAACCAAACTAATAAAATTGGTGCAGGTGTATATATGTTCGCAGCCGATGATATAGGTACGATCAAAGCTGGAGATTTATTGTGGTGGGGTAGTGCCAATGCTACATCAAGTGCAAATACAACAACTAGTGGGGTAGTTGGTACTCACCACGCAGAAATGCAATATAGTGTAGTCAGTGAAATTCGAAGTGTAGATCGTAATGGCGATGATCTGATAGATCATATTTATTTTGGTGATCTCGGTGGGCAAATTTTCCGTGTAGATTTTGATAATACGCAATCTACAATTGGTAAGGTTGTAAAAGCCCCAGTTCGTCTCTTTGATGGTCATGCAAGTGGAGGTAAAAGCCCTCGTTTTTATGATATGCCAGCTTTTTCACTCTATAGTAATAATGGCAATATTTTCGCACTAATTTCTCAGGGTAGTGGTAACCGTAGTAAACCATTATTTGCAGATAGTAGTTATGAATACGATGCAATTTATAATATTTATGATAAAGACGTATCCCGCAAAGATTTATTTGGAGCGACATCTTGGTTAACTAAAGATATTGAAGTCTCAGAATTAATTAAACTTACCGATGATGATCGTAAAAATGACACTATAATCAAAGCACCTGCTAGTTCTGACGGTTGGTACTATGAATTTACCAACTGTCTAACAGGGTATGGTGATTGTGATGATTATACCAAGCAGACAGAAAAGGTTTTTGGAACCCCAGTTGCTTTAAATAATAAATTATTTGTTTCAACATTTGATGCAAGTAAAGATGGTCTGTCTGGCGACTGCGGTGCAGGTGTGAAAGGGGCAAGTTTGATGACCACTTTCTGCTTGCCTTATGGACAGTGTAAGAGTTCAGACCCTACAGGTTCGGGACGTTCATTTATTGGTGCAGGCATTCACACCATTACTGTCGGTAACGACAATAAAAAAGGCGGTGGTTCCGGTGGTGGTTCTGGCGGTGGTTCCGGTGGTGGCTCTGGTGATGAGCGACCAACAAGTGCTTCAAATTACTGTATTTCAACTGGTGGGCGTATGACAATTACAGTAACAGGAGCAGGTGGTGCAAGCGAAGAAACACAAATGTGCTTAATTCCTCAACGCTGGTACCAGAAATTTCGTTAAGGTGAGTTTATGAATAAAATGAATAAATTTGCTGAACGAGGTTTTACTCTGATAGAACTTATGGTCGTGGTAGTAATTGTGGCAATTTTTGCTGCAATTGCTATCCCGAGTTATCAGAATTATGTTCGGCGTGCAGAGGCATCCCAAGTGCAACAAGAAATTCAAAGATTAGCCAGTGAATTGTCTAAGTGGAAGTCTCGGAATTTCAGTTATCAAGGATTCAATTTAACGCCACAAACCATAAGAAATTACACTATTGAAATCAAAGATGGAACCGATACTGCTTTTAAACTAGATGATAAAGATGGTACTGAATACAAGGCTAATGGCCAGCAATGGGTAATTAAAGCAATTCATGCAGATGGAACGAATGTCTCTTTCTTGCAAACCAGTACAGGATTAAAGTGTAAAAATAAAGCAAAGGCAAATATTACCTATAGCAGCTGTGGTACAGGGGGTGAAGAATGGTGATTAGAAACCGACAGACAGGCTTCACTTTGATTGAGTTAATGATAGTTGTTGCTATTATTGGCATTCTGGCTGCAATTGCTTATCCCTCCTATCAACAACACGTGCGTAAAACAAAAAGAACGGATATGCAGGCAAGTATGCTGCAGATTGCTTCGCAGATACAGCGTTATAAAATTGCAAATTTTAAGGTAAAAGGTGCAGTTGCTAATGATTTTGGGATTAAAGCAGCCTATCCGGAACAAGGGACTCCTCTTTATACAGTAGCTTTAAAATGGATTGATACAGATGGGAGTGTAAAAGATACGACACCTTTAGGTTCTGAAAGATGGATCTTGATTGCAACACCAATTTCGACTGCAACACAATATCGTGATGGCCATATTGGTTTGAATTTTAAAGGTGAGCGTTGTTGGACCCAAGGTACAGATAATTCTGGTACAGCATGTACTCCATCTGCCACATCAAACTGGGACGGACGCTAACCAAATTCAAAATTGTGGATAACCAACTTTTGATCTTTCATTCAGGGCAAACTTCGCGTAAAATATTGCCCTCTATGAAAGGGGTTTGAAGTGTTCCGGTGGTCGGTACATGAATAATCCGTAAAAACTATAAGGTTCTATCATGGTTGTTATTCGTCTTGCACGCGGTGGTGCTAAAAAACGTCCGTTCTATCAAATCATTGTGACTGATAGCCGTAATGCACGTGACGGTCGTTTCATCGAACGTATCGGTTTCTTCAACCCTACAGCTCAAGGTAAAGCAGAAAAACTTCGTTTAGATGCTGACCGTTTTGCTCACTGGGTTTCTCAAGGTGCTCAACCTTCTGAACGTGTTGCTTCTTTAGCTGCTCAAGCTAAGAAAGCTGCAGCTGCTGCTTAATTTTAAGGTAGCAGGTAGCCCATGACACCAACACAGAATGTTCCCGAAGATCGTATTCAGATTGGACAGTTACGTTCAGCATATGGATTAAATGGGTGGCTCTGGGTCTATTCCAATACAGAACCTATGAGCAACATATTTGACTACCTTCCTTGGTACATTGAGACCAAAGCAGGTTGGCAAATTGTCGATGTAAAACGTTGGAAACCACATGGCAAGGGCTTGGTTGTTTCGCTAAAAGGTGTGAGTGATCGTACCGCAGCAGACGGCCTGGTGGGTGCTAATGTCTGGATTTCTAAATCGCAACTGCCTCAACCAGGCGTGGACGAGTATTACTGGTCTGATTTGAAAGGTCTAACTGTATTAGGTCTGGATGAAGAAGAACAGGAAGTGAATCTCGGTCAAATCCATGAAATGTTTGAGACAGGTGCCAATGACGTAATGGTAGTTCGCGCTACTGCTGACAGCGTCGATGGCGAAGAGCGGATGATTCCATGGCATAAAGATGTGGTACAGCGGGTTGATCTCGAAGCTGGTCGTATCTACGTAAATTGGGGCGTAGATTATTAATCCTTAAAAAGGGTTAACACAGCAGGAAAATGAGGAGTCTGCGGTGTTCTTTGCAGTCATTACGCTTTTTCCTGAAATGTTTGAAGCGATTACAGCCTACGGTATTAGCGGGCGCGCAGCAAAACGTGATTTGATGCAAATTCATTGTATTAATCCACGAGAATTTGCTGAAGGGAACTATAAACGGGTGGATGAACGTCCATTTGGTGGTGGTCCCGGTATGGTGATGATGGCTGAGCCATTAGCGAAAGCAATTCATCGTGCCAAAGAGCTTGCAGCGCAAGCGGGTGCAGTTAACGTTCCTGTGGTGTATATGTCACCACAAGGAAAAACCTTAAATGAACCTGCGGTACAGGACTTCGTAAACTATGACGGATTGATTGTACTTTGTGGTCGTTACGAAGGTGTCGATGAACGTTTGATCCAGAAATATGTTGATCAGGAATGGTCGATTGGAGATTACGTATTATCGGGTGGCGAGCTCCCTGCGATGGTGTTATTGGACAGTATTATCCGGAGACTTCCGGGTGCAATGTCAGATGAACAATCACACGTGCAAGACTCATTTGTGGATGGTCTGTTAGATTGCCCACAATATACCAAGCCAGACCATTTTGAAGGTATGGATGTACCGGACATCTTGAAATCGGGACATCATGCCAATATTGAGAAATGGCGGTTTTTGCAGCGATATCAGCGCACTTTGGAACGCCGGCCTGAATTGGTAGAAAAAGTTGAACTGACCAAGCAGCAAAAGAAATGGCTAAAAGATTTAAAAAGTGGCAACAACTAATCCTGTTGTCCAAATTTGTATTTAAGCAATGTTGTTTAAATATTTAAAATAGGCTCTTTATGCATTGAAGCGGTCAAGCATAAAGGGAAAGTCAATCGGGTCTATGCGATTTAGCCTCTATACCCAGCGATAATCAGACCTCTTCTGACTCGCACATATTGGAGATACCCCATGAGCGGTAAGCATCCTTTAGTACAAGCTGTTGAAAATGCTCAGCTTAAACAAGACATCCCAGCTTTTGCACCAGGTGACACAGTAGTTGTCCAAGTAAAAGTAAAAGAAGGCGACCGTGAACGTCTACAAGCGTTCGAAGGCGTTGTCATTGCTAAGAAAAACCGTGGTCTGAACTCTGCGTTCACAGTACGTAAAATTTCTAGCGGTGTTGGCGTTGAGCGTGTATTCCAAACTCACTCTCCAATCGTTGCTAAAATCGAAGTGAAACGTCGTGGTGACGTTCGTCGTGCTAAACTTTACTACCTACGCGAATTGTCTGGTAAAGCTGCACGTATTCGTGAAAAATTGCCAGCTCGTAAACAAGGTTAATTTTAGCCTTGCTTTTAAGCAAAAAAATGCGCCTTTGGGCGCATTTTTTTATGTTTGCTTTTATCTGGATTTATTCGAAATGTTCCTGCAAAGGCAAGATCATGGCATCCAAAATATCCAAGAAAATTTTATGAATAAACATCAGGAATAATACAAAATATCCCCAAGACTGGAATCCTGCATTAAAAAGTTGAATGCAAATAAAACATTGTGTGATAGCCAGTAAAATACTGATCCATACATTTGCGATAATATGTCGATGACAAGAGGGACAATAATAAGGCTCATATTTTTTAAATTGAAAAGGATTAATCACTTTTCGTTTGCAACAGGGGCAGGTTCTTTTAAATCTGTTTTTGATTTCTATAGAAGGTATCTGCATTTATTTTATTTCACAGTTCTTTTTATATTTGATGAATATTTTATATGCAGTTTAATCATGATTAACAAGTAAATTTCAAGAAAAAATTTGGAGAAAAATAAGATAGAAAAAGCCTCTGGATGAATAGAGGCTTGTGTAGCTCTATAAACCTTGCAGTTTTAAGCGGTTGGCATGCTGGCGATAAACATCGACTGGGTCTGGAGCAAAGACATTTCTTAACCCGAGTAACTGGTTCACTTCATCCAGGTGGTTCCAGTTGTAGTTATCCCGAATGGTTTTACCGAATTTGGCACTACAGCGGGAGACCAGACCATCATTTTCCTTGCCGCCATCAATGAGCAGGGCTGTAACTTTGAGTGCTGAATCAGGATCGAGCGGGTTGGTGACTTGGCCTACACCTGTGAATGAATAGTTGTAGATACCTTTTTGTTGATATGCACCTTCACCACAGGTGGTAGTCGGCATACCCAGCGGATATTTCTGGTTGAATTGCGCAGATCCTGCCAGGGTCAGGCTGCGACCACCAGCCAGAGAATCATGCGGATAAGAGTTTGGGTCCAGGCCTTGAGCCCAGGTAATGGCTTTAGAAACCAGATTTATTGTGCCGACCAGTGGCGCTTCAATAGCAGTCCCTTCAGCTTTTAGAATCAGGTCTGCAACCGGTGAACCTTTGTGCGGTGCACCTACTGTGGTTAATGAAGCCACCAGTTTAGGTTCTGAACCTGCTACATAACGAATTGTTGGGCCACCATGTGAGTGTCCGATCAGATTAACTTTATCTGCTCCGGTAATTGCGGCAATTTCCTTGACCTGCTCCAAAAGTTGTTCACCGCGAATTTCAGATGAGTTAAAAGGGGAGACTCGCGTTGCCCAAACATTCGCACCATTACGGGCCAGATCAGGTAAAATCTGATACCAATAGTCCAGTCCAAACTGGTCAGTGCCAACCCGAATGAAACCCGCCATGCCGTGTGAAAATACAATCGGATATTTGGTTTTGGCATATTGTGAACTGGCTTTCGCCGTCACCTGACTGGCCTGAGTGGAGGCATGAGCCGTGAAGCAGGTCGCTGCCATGAGCAGGCTCGCCGTTAATACTCCATATTTCATCATTATTTCCTCATTCTTGTTGTTGTGTTAAGGCGATCCTCGCCATAATGTGGGGAATAGCCAGCTGAAAAGCTGACCCATTAAGCGTTTTGAGTGTTTTATCTCCCTATTTTTTTAAGTGAAAATAACGAAAAAGTCCTTATATCCGCAGATAGAAGGGCGATGAAAATTATAGATTCTGAAGTTTTAAACGATTGGCATGTTGACGGTACATCGCCACCGGATCCGGAGCAAACAGGCCTTTAAGACCAAACATCATATTGGCCAGATCGGTATGGTTCAGCTTGTACTGGTCATTAATCACCTTACCAATGAATGCACTACAACGGGCAACCATGCCATCGTTGTCTTTATTGCCGTAAGATAAAGGGCCAAGCTGCATCAGGATGGTATCGATATCCAGTGCATTGGTCGCTTGAGCCACACCGGTCCAAGAATAATAATAGATACCGTTACGGTCTTTTGATTTCAGGTTCTTATTACAGTTTTCTGTGGAGGCTAAGACACCATCCTGCACCATCTGTTTGGCCACGCTGGCATTAAAAGAGCTGGAGCCAGTTTGGGTCAGGGATTTCATGGATGCATCGAAATCAATTTCCAGTTCAGGTTTGAACTGTCCCAGTGCGATCAGTGGCCCAATAATATAATCACCGAGAACATTAAAAGCAGTGCGGGTAAGAGTATTGTTCTGAATATCATCGGCCACTTTAGAGCCATGATAGGTGCCTGCAACCCCCGTAATGGATGCAATCTGCTGCGGTCGAGTCGCTGCCACATAGAGTACAGTCGGGCCACCATGGGAGTGACCGATGAGATTGATTTTTTCCTTCCCTGTAATTGCCAGCACTTCATCGACCTGATGAATGAGCTGTTCACCACGGTGGGTCGTGGTATTGGCAGGCGACAATTGGGCGGCAAACACGGTAGAGCCATTACGAGCCATATCCGGCAGAATCTGATACCAGTAATCCAGACCAATCGTATCGGTACCTATGCGTTGCCAGCCTAGCCACCCATGCACCATCAGAATAGGATATTTGGTTTTGGCATAGTCTGATTTGGCTTTTTCAGTGACCTGAACTGCACTTGCTGCCGCCTGGGTTTGTGTTGAAAAGCCAAAACCGAGGCCTGCTGCCAAGGAAAGCGCCAGCATCTGTGTTGTTTTAATAAAAGTACGCATAACCGTTCCTTTGTTCATTTTATTGTTATAAAAAGCAATCATTGCTCGGGAGTATTGATGCACGATAAATATTGAAGTTGGATGTCTCGATCGTGCAGACCTAATCTTCAATCACGCGCAAAAATTATTATTTTGAAGCAGAAGCATTTTTTCATGCTGATGAGCCAATTCCATGTCATTTCGGGCCATGCCCGATGAGCATTTATGAGTCCATAAATTTGCAATTTATATACGTATGTATTTTATTGTTAACTCCTTGAAATATAAGATTGATGAATGTTTAGGTTGAAATAGTTAGAAACAAATAACAATGTTAAAAAAAGTAATCAGCCCAAGAAAATCAAGGCTTTCAGAGAGAAATGGCTCTGTTAAACTCTCAAAATAGAGGGTCAGCGTTACTGTTTTTATATAAGAGATGAGACAAAAAAAAGGGAATAAGAGAAGATATTCGACGCCGTAGCAGTACTGTGTAGCTACGGCGTCAATGAGCAATTTTAGCTGAAAATTAATTGGCAAAGGGTAGGGTCCCACCCTGATCATGTACCTGTTCAAATGTACCTACACGAAGCCGTTCTTCAGGGCGCTGGAAATGTTTCTGACGCAACTGATCAACTGCCTGCTGTTTGGCATTTTCACTCAGGCCACTTTTTAGGATGTTATCGCGCTCGCCCAAGTAACGCGTCACACTGGATTTCCAATTCGCACGTTCATCATCAAGTTTTTCCAGACGTTGGGTTGCTTCAGGACCGACCAGATTCAGGCGCATCTGACGGATTTCTTCCGCAGAACCACCCCGGGCTTTAATATCAGCGGTGAGTTTACGCAGATCTTCCAGTTTATTCAGTTGCTCCAGATTTTCTTGCCAGTCCTGCGGTAACTGCGCAAACAGTTCTTTTAGCTTCTGGGCTTTTTCTGCTTCGCTCAGCTTTTTATCCGCCATGACTGCCATCCGGTCTAAGGTATATTCATGATAGGTATCTTCAGTGCCAAACAGTCCTTCAATTTCATAATCAGAGAAAAAGCGTTTACGCAGGTTCTGGGTGCTGGCATAGATACTGCGGTAGTAAGCTGGATCTTCTTGATCCAGACCTGCAGGTGGAGTCAGTTCTCCCAAACCTTGACGATACTGGATATAACGATCCCAAAGATCCAGAACTTGTGAGAGTGCAGGATCCTGATAATTTTGTTGAATATAGGCTTTAAAATCTCGCTGGATTTGTTCGAGGGTTTTTTCCCCATATTGGGTAATAAAATATTCAAAACAGTTACGGGTCTGTTCATTGACAATCAGGCGATTGCTGGCATCCATCTGCATCTGGCAATTAATTTCCGTATCCTGCTGGCTTGGACTCAGGAATATGTTATTTACGGGGCCATTGGCCAGTGCTGCTGCCTGTTGAGCGCTGCTTTCATTGGTGGATTGCGGGCCCGAGACACGTGCCTGTGCTTCATCCCTGGGCGCAAGCCATAGAATCAGGGTAATCAAGCACAATACGATGAGCGCAATCACGATCCATAGTTTATATTTCTGCATATCCTATGCACCTTTATTTTAATTATCGGATTATTTTAAATTTTGCATTCGGCAGGATAGGAGATATTGCACCTTATATGCTGTAGAAAAGTTGTAAATAATTGGCAGGGGTTTTACCATTGCGCCAATTTATAAAATGTCTGACTTTTTGCCATGAAAGCTTCATCTCCTAAAATTCAGCGTCGTCATATCAGCGGTGTATTTCTATTAAATAAGCCTCTAGGCATCAGCTCGAATGCTGCATTGCAAAAAGTACGCTGGTTATATCGTGCGCAAAAAGCTGGACATACTGGTGCACTAGATCCCTTGGCCTCCGGTCTTTTACCGATCTGTCTGGGTGAGGCGACCAAGTTTTCGCATTATCTGCTGGATTCAACCAAACGTTACCAGACCACAGTTTTTCTGGGACATAGCACTACCACAGGTGATGTCGAAGGAGAGATTCTGCTGGAAAAACCGGTCCCTAAACTGAATGAAGAGTTGATTCAGGAGACAATTGCCAAGTTTGTTGGTGAGATCCAGCAAGTGCCACCGATGTATTCGGCTCTGAAAAAAGAAGGTCGTCCGCTGTATGAGTTGGCACGTAAGGGTATTGAAATCGAACGTGAAGCACGTCCAATTACCATTTATGCAATTGAGCTTTTATCTTTGACTGAAAATAGTATTACGCTGGATGTGACCTGTTCTAAAGGCACTTATATCCGGGTACTCGGCGAAGATATTGCCAAAGCACTCGGTACTTATGGTCATCTGACTTATCTGCACCGGATTCAAACCGGTCATTTTGACCTTATTCCAAGCTATACCATTGAATATCTGGAAAGCTTGACTGAGGCAGAACGTGAAGCACTATTACTGCCAGCTTATGCACCGGTACAGCATTTCCCGCAGATTCAGGCACCGGAAGGCCGTGCAGAATATTTTAGCCGAGGTATGGAAAGTAATATCGATCATCCGGCAGAGCCACAGGTGTTGGTCTTTGATGGTGAGAAATGCTTAGGCCTGGCTGAAATCACGGATAAAAAACGTCTGGTACCTAAACGTGTTCTTAATCTCTAGGCGCGTTGAATAACAATGGACATTGAGATTATCCTCAGTCTGGTGCTTTTTGCCTTTATGGCCGGAGCGATTGACGCTGCCGTCGGTGGTGGCGGTCTGATCCAGATCCCGGCGATTATGAGCAGTCTGCCGCAGCTGCAACCTGCCACAGTATTTGGCACTAACAAGCTAGCCTCTATTTTCGGTACAGGCTCGGCAGCCTTTTCCTATCTTAGACAGGTCAAGCTGCCATGGGTTTTACTTGGTGTAATTGCGCTGTGCAGCTTTATTAGCTCATTTATTGGAGCAGCCAGTGTCACCTTGATTCCGGTGGATATTCTCAAGCCTTTTGTGCTGATCATGCTGATCGTGATTGCGATTTATACCTTCATGAAAAAGCAATTCGGACGGGTACATGTCGAGCAAAAGCTGAATAAAAAGATGCTGATACTGGCAGCATTAGGTAGCCTGGCTATCGGTTTCTATGACGGAATTTTTGGCCCAGGCACGGGCAGTTTCTTTATCTTTTTCTTTATCCGTTATCTGAGCGTGGATTTCTTGCATGCCTCAGCTTTATCGAAAATTGCCAATTTCACTACCAACTTGGCGGCACTGAGTTTCTTTATTCCTACAGGTCATGTGCTGTTTCTAGTCGGTGCCATGATGGCGGCTGCCAATATTTGCGGTTCGCTATTAGGAGTTAAACTGGCCTTTAAATATGGCAGCGGTTTTATCCGGATTCTGTTTCTGATCCTGGTCAGTTTGCTGATTTGCCGTATGGCTTATCAGATGTTTTTAGCCTAAAAATAGATGTAAACTATTCTCAATATTAAAGTTTTTTATACAAATTCGTCTTATAAATATTCCTGACCATTTGCCGGTTTCACTCTATGCTGGAGCAAAGGCATGACAAAAACAGGAGAAAAATTACATGACCACCATTTTTGAAGCATTAAGGGAAAGTCATGAAATCCAGCGTGATCTGGCAGAAAAATTACTGCAAACTTCGGGGGATTCGCCAGAACGTCGTGAGTTGTTCAAGCAGCTGAAGAATGAACTGTTTGCGCATGAAACCGCAGAAGACCGTTACTTTTATATTCCCTTGATGATGACAGATCCCGGCCTGAACATTACCCGTCACGCCTTGGCAGAACATCATGAAATGGATGAAATGATTGAGGAACTGACTGAAACTGAATTTAGTAGCCCAAGCTGGATTGCAATTGCCAAGAAACTGTCAGATAAGGTACATCATCATTTGAAAGAAGAAGAGCATGCTTTCTTCCAGCAGGCCGGAAAAATTCTGGGAGATGAACAAAAACAGGCTTTAGCGGATCAGTACAAAACTGAATATCAGCGTTATAAAGAAATGAAAAAAGACATGCTGGTTAAAAGCTAATATTTAAATTTATTTAAATTCAAATTTTCATGACAAAAAAAGATGGCCAGAGTGCCATCTTTTTTTATTTATTCAGCTTTCTATTTTCCGGGTTTTATATTGCTGTCGTGCTTCCCGCATGGTCACGCCAACTGAAGCCAGCATAATACAAACCAGTGCGACGGTTTGAAGTAGCGTAATTTTTTCACCCAGCAAAATAAAACCTACCAGTGCCGCCAGAGCTGGAGACAGACTGGAAAGCGTACCATAACTGGTTTTATTCAAGTGCTGGAGCGCTTTTAAATCCAGCGCATAAGGAATAGCGGTTGCCAGCACTGCAATAGTAATGGCCTTGCCCCAATATTGAGTATCAATCAAAGCAGAGGCGTTGTTATATAGTCCGATTGGCAACAAACACAGGGCTGAAATACTGATGGCAATCGTCAGTGCATGCATCCCGATATTTTGCTGTACTACGCGTTGCCCAAAATAGATATACAGCGCCCAGCAGAGGCCAGCCCCTAGGGCGCAGGCTGCACCAAACAGGTCAAAGTTACTGCTATTGGCTTCCCCCCAAGGCACCATCAACACGATACCTAAAATTGCCAATAGCACCCAGACATAGTCCTTACGGTCCTGAATCGAAATTAAGGCCAGTCCTAGCGGGCCAATAAATTCCAATCCGACTGCAATGCCTTGAGGAAGTTTCCCGAGCGACATATAGAACAGAATATTCATCACGCCTAGAGAAGCACTATAGCAGAGCAGATCCCGCCATTTCAGGAATTGTAAACGTCGAATAACTTTCCAGGAACGGAACATGACACAGACAATAATAGCGGCAAAACAGAGTCTTAAAATAGTGACAGTGATCGGGTCAAGCACCAGGAAAAGTTGCTTGGCGAAGGATGCACTGATCTGGTATGAAGTCATGGAAAGAACCATGTACAACACAGCAAGAAGTTGGACGTTTGGCATGGGAGAAACTACTTATACCAGAAGGGTATAATCGAGATACAGAAGAAAGCGGAAGTATACCAAACTGGTTAATTTTTGATGAGTAGGGCAGACGAATATTTTGTGAATGCGAAGCAGAATTTTGATCAGTGAATTTAAATTTTTGATTTCGTCCCCCACCGAAAAAATTAAATTCAACGTTAATTGTTGATGAGATTGTGGTTACAAATTAATCAATTTTTAATTTGATCTTAATTTTATATTTATTAAAATGACTTAGACCTCATGATTTGGGTCAACTTTAAAATAACAATGAAAAATAAAACGATGAAAAAATAATAAGGTAGATAATAATGAAATTAAGATTACTCTCTTGTGCTGTCTTGAGCCTTATGCTGACTGCATGTGGTGGCTCTGATTCTGATAATAACGAGCCAGTCGCAGGTCAACCAACCCCAACCAATCCTGGTAATCCGAGCAATCCTGGAACTCCGGATAATGGTGATGGAACATCAGATACGATTTCTGAATTCTATACCTATCAGTTCAACCTGCCGAATATTGATGCTTCAGATATGGAGTCGGAAAAGCTTCTATTGGCCAGTCATAAAAATAAAATTACTGACGGCATCTTATATGCAGATGATAACCGGGCTGTTGATACTGAATATGATCTTGATGAAGACATGACTTTCCCAATTTATGTTACAGAGAAAGGTGTATTCCCTGCAGATCGTGCCCGTACAGCATTAGGCTATAAACTGGAAAAAGTACTGGAAAATACTTCTGAACAATTTACCAGTCGTCCCGTCACTATTCCGGAAAATAACATCAGCAATCATCGACACCTGGAATGGTACGACCTGTCAGGTAAAGCATTAACTGAACGTACCAATATTGCTGTCGTGAAGATGTATGACGATACCGAGACCAGAGTTTTCTTTGATACTGATACCACGGATGCTGAACGTAAATATTACAATCAGTTTGCTACCAATTTTGTCGGTTTGCAGAAGGCACGTACTTTCCCGAACGGATCTAAATGTTTCCGTATTCTGGCGGAACATCCTGAGGAAGAATTTATTGAATTTGATCCGGATATCAAAACTGGCTATCGTACACTGGCTGAATGGCAGACAGGCGAGTCTGTTCAAGAGATGGCGAAAACCATTTTAGATGGCACGATGGCTAACCTGAAATTTAAAAAAGCCGAATATAAAGACGATGCTCAGCAATATTATAAATACTTTGGGGCGATCGAATATCAGGGTGAAATTTATTCCAGTACTTTCTCGGAACATGGAGAGCATATTGATCATGCCGATTATATTGCTCAAGCAAGAAAAGCTGCCTTGGACAATTTAAGGGAAGAGGGTGCAACTCCTCTAATGCTCAAATGGACAGATTACCTGTATGACCATCTTGCTTCGGCATGTGATGGCTATAATGTGACAGCAGCTACAGCATTAAATACAGCTATTAAGGATGCAACGCCACGCTAAAATTAAATAGGTCATTTAAAAAAGGCGCTTGAGCGCCTTTTTTATTTAGTGCTTTCTTCTTTGTGTCATCACCGTACAGCCAATCGACGCACTGATAATGGTGGCCAGTGCCAGCCATTGTGTCCACAATAAAGTTTCGCCTAAGAATACAAAACCGGAGAGTGCTGCAACAGCAGGTTCCAGGCTCATTAGAGTGCCAAAACTCAATGCGGTTAAATTACGCAGTGCAATCATTTCCAAAGTAAAGGGTAAGGCACTGGCAAGTGCAGCCAAAATAACAAAATACATGAGGCTGCTTGGCTCAAACACATGAGCAGGCATTCCCGCAAACAGGGCAATCGGCATCAGCACCAGCATGCCCACAAACATGCCCAGACACACGGTATGATTCCCTGATACACCGGAAGGTTTTTGTCCGGCCACGATATATAGTGCCCAGCAGGAACCTGCACCTAAGGCAAACAGGATGCCAATCGGGTCAAGCGGTTGTGCAGCCTGATCAAAGGGAAACAACAGAACCAGCCCCAGAATGGCCAATCCTACCCAGATAAAATCAAATTTCTGCCGGGCATAAAACAGGGCAACACTTAAAGGGCCAATAAATTCAAAAGAGACTGCGATTCCAATCGGCAATCGATCAATTGCCAGATAAAACAGCATATTCATGCCAGCTAATGCCAAGCCATAGCTGATAATGGCTGGCCATCTGACCTGGCGGAAATTGATCTGCCAGACTTTAAAAATGAGCGCCAGAATCAATGCACCCAATAGCAGGCGCATGGCAGAAACGGTCAGGATCGGGAACTGGCCAAACAGATATTTGGCAAAGGAGCCGCTGCTCTGCATGCTGATCATCGCGATCAGCAGAATCAGCGGCGCTTGCACCATAGGTGCAATTTTAAGATTTGGCATGACTAAATTTGTTTCGATTTCTCGAAGAGCGGAAGAGCAGCATCAGCTGAGTAAGGCTTAAAAATAAAAACCTTTAAGCAATAAAAAAACCACAGCCCGAAGACTGTGGCTTTTTAAAAACCTGAATTAGAACAATACGCGAACGCGGATTGTACCTTCAAGGTTGTGTAAAGTATCGAGTGCTTCTTGAGATGCAGTTGCGTCTACATCCATCACCAGGTAACCCACATCGCCTTTGGTCATTAAAGTCTGACCAGAGATGTTGATGCCGTGTTCAGCAAACAGGTTGTTGATCTTAGACAGCACACCCGGAATGTTTTTGTGAATATGTAGCAGACGGTGTTTGCCTTCAGTTAATGGAAGCGCGATTTCTGGGAAGTTCACCGCAGAAAGCGTCATACCTTTATCTGAATAAGCTACAAATTTCTCAGCAACTTCCAGACCGATGTTCGCCTGAGCTTCCATGGTAGAACCGCCCACGTGTGGAGTCAGGATTACATTTGGAATGTTACGTAGTGGAGAAACAAATTCTTCGCCATTTGCTTTAGGCTCTTTCGGGAATACGTCAACCGCAGCACCCGCAAGGTGGCCAGATTTCAACGCTTCAGCCAGATCTTCGATCACAACACATGTACCACGTGCCGCATTGATGAAGATTGAACCTTCTTTCATTTGCGCGAATTGTTCTTTGGTCATGAAGTTACGTGTAGACGGAACATCAGGAACGTGAATAGAAACAACATCAGCATTTGCAAGAAGTTCGCCCATTGTGCCGACCTGACGTGCATTACCCAGTGGTAATTTAGTCACTGTGTCGAAATAGATCACTTTCATACCCAGGCTTTCAGCAAGGACAGAAAGTTGTGAACCAATTGAACCGTAACCAACGATACCTAAAGTCTTACCACGAGTTTCGAACGAACCTACAGCAGATTTGTTCCAGCCGCCTGCATGTGTATCTGTAGATTTTTCAGGTACACGGCGAAGCAGAAGAATCGCTTCAGCAAGTACAAGTTCAGCAACCGAACGTGTATTTGAATACGGTGCGTTGAATACCGGAATACCGCGACGCATTGCTGCATCCAGGTTCACCTGGTTAGTACCGATACAGAAACAACCTACCGCGATCAGTTTGTTCGCAGCTTCAAACACTTCTTCAGTGAGCTGAGTACGGGAACGGATACCAATGAAGTGTGCATCTTTAATCGCTTCTTTCAGTGCTTCACCCTCAAGCGCTGTTTTGCGATAGTCGATATTGGTATATCCAGCTGCATTCAATGTGTCGATTGCGTTCTGGTGAACGCCTTCTAACAATAGAAAACGGATTTTATCTTTAGGTAGAGATAGATGTTGGCTCATTACGGCTCCGCTACAAAGGCCAAATTTAGTCGCCGTATAATAGCACAGGAATGGGGCGGTTATACATTTCCTTGATGACTACAATATCAGCTATTTTTGCAAGTGATAGTAGTGAAAATGATAGAACTGGTTGAATTAAACTATCATTTTCAAAGGTATATTGTCAAAATTGTCATTTTTTAAGGGAAAGCCCTAAAAATAGCTTATAATATTGCGCCATGCTGTTTAAGCTGCCAGTTTTGGTGCTTTAATCATCATGTTTCGCCTGCTTTGTATACAGGTTTTAATGCCTGAAAAATATACAAATAAACCGGCGAGGTCTCTCTTGTTTAATTCATGCTAGGTCTGCAAACGATGAATGCTCCAGTCGCTTTAACCCCAGAGTTATTGACCCAATTGACTGCAATTGTGGGTGAAAACCGTATTAAAACTGATGCGGACAGCCTCCAGAATTGGGGTCGTGATCATACCAAACACTTTGATCCAAACCCATCGGTCATCGTTTTCCCATCTTCGACTGAACAGGTTCAAGCAATTGTGAAGCTTGCCAATCAGTTCAATGTTGCAGTGACTCCATCAGGTGGTCGTACTGGTCTTTCTGCAGGTGCTGTCGCTGCGAATGGCGAGATTGTGGTAAGCATGGACAAGATGAACCAGATTCTGGAATTCTTCCCGGCAGACCGTATGGTGCGCGTACAGGCAGGTGTGGTGACTGAACAGTTGCAAAACTATGCTGAAGAGCAGGGCATGTATTACCCGGTTGATTTTGCCTCTTCTGGTTCAAGCCAGATCGGCGGGAACATCGGCACCAATGCTGGCGGGATTAAAGTGATCAAATACGGCATGACCCGTAACTGGGTGCTTGGCCTGACTGTGGTGACTGGTAAAGGTGATGTACTGCGTCTAAACAAAGGCATGATTAAGAACGCAACGGGTTATGCACTACAACACCTGTTCATCGGTGGTGAAGGTACTTTAGGTTTAGTCACTGAAGCAGAAATCAAGCTGGAACGTCAGCCACACGACCTGCAAGTGCTGGTACTGGGCGTACCTGATTTTGATGCGATCATGCCAGTATTGCATGCCTTCCAGGCGAAAATCGACCTGACTGCATTCGAGTTCTTCGGTGAGCTGGCAATGCAAAAAGTACTGGCAAATGGTCATGTACAGCGTCCATTTGAAACTGAATGTCCATTCTATGTATTGCTTGAGTTTGAAGCGCCGTTTGAGCCGATTATGGACAAGGCGATGGAAATCTTCGAGCACTGTATGGAACAGGGCTGGGTGCTGGATGGCGTGATGAGCCAAAGTCTTGAGCAAGTACACAGCTTATGGCGTCTACGTGAAGACATCTCTGAGTCAATCGCTCCATTCATTCCATATAAAAATGACATCTCTGTACTAATCACTCACGTACCGGCATTCATTAAAGAAATCGATGCGATCGTGAATGAAAACTACCCAGACTTCGAAATCTGCTGGTTTGGTCATATCGGTGACGGTAACCTGCACTTGAATATCCTGAAACCGGCTGACCTGACCAAAGATGAATTCTTTGCGAAATGCCAAGTCGTGAACAAGTACGTATTTGATACTGTGAAAAAATATGACGGTTCAATTTCTGCGGAACATGGCGTGGGTATGACCAAGAAACCTTATCTTGAATACACCCGTTCAGCTGAAGAAATCGAATACATGAAAGCCTTGAAAAAAGTGTTCGATCCAAATGGCATCATGAACCCAGGCAAACTATTCGATCTTTAATCAGAATAGATTTACAAAAGCGCATCGAAAGGTGCGCTTTTTTTATTGCTCTGTAACTGGGCTTACAGAGTCTAAATAGCGTTAAGCTGAAAAGCCCGGCATGATAATTTCTGCATAATAAAGATAATCTGGGTTAAACAATATGTTACGGTTATTGGCGGTTACAATTTTAGGTCTGGGTGTGATGACATCAGGTTGTACAACCACTCAGAAAGTGATTGCAAAAGTGCAGTCTTCTTCAGATACACCTTTGGATCAGGTGCTTAAAATGAGGCCTGACCTGCGTGAAGAACTGGCAACAGTCGAGATACGTCAGTTCTTTAATCGTGTTGAGTCACCGACGGTTGGACAGGTAAAAGTAACTGAAACAGGTTTGATGGATGACTCGGTGAGATCGATTCAAACCATTTATCATTTTAGGAAAGAAGAGAAAAACTGGAAAATGCACAATACTGAAAAGCTCTATCAGTGTGTACGAGGTTCAAATACCAAAACTTTCCAGAAGGCAGTCTGTCCTTAATAATGTTTGATCTTTAAACAAAACTTCGTTAAAAGCGTATCTTCAGGATGCGCTTTTTTGCTTTTTGGGGCGATATGAAAAACGATATTAATATAGAAACTGTGCTTAGTAATATAAGTTATGAACTACAAAAATTATTTGATTCTGCCCCATACAATACTTTTGATTACTTAGATTTAGTACAGCTTCTTATTCTCTATAGATTTGAGGAGTTTTCTAAACGGCTAGAACAGCATACCGATTTATTAGAGTCTTTACTAACTAGATTAAAATACGCGAATCCTCATTTCAATTTAGATGAAGTCTTTGAAGCAGAAAGAACTGCAAGAAAAGTATTAGGGGTATTTGATAGCCAGTATAAATTCGCTGATACTGATGAATTAGATTTCCCTTTAAATATAGATAAAGATAATTTAGAAAGAAGCTATAAGACCTCTTTCATAAATCATTTTTTGCTCAGTTCCAAGTTGTAGATTCCAGCGATTAAATTGAATCTCAAACCAAGCCTTTTACCTCTATTTCGATAACGCTCAGCAAGGATTTTGAAGGTTTTCAG
>NZ_VPDX01000011.1:0-85292 GCF_013417475.1 Acinetobacter sp. YH12249
GCACGTAGTGTTCATGGATTTCTAGGAGGGATTTACGCGTCCTTGTGTGCATATCAACTGATCCATAAAAATAAGCCAACAATTCAAATTATGAAGTCATCGGCTTAAGCAGGATTCGGGTTAATTAAGCGACATCCATGTCATCAAATATTAAGTAAATTAATATTATTAAATCCTTTAAATACTACTTTTAAACTCAAACCTTCTGAATAAACAGCTCACGATCAAAACGATACTGCGGGAAGAACACGCCATCTTTGGCACGTTCACCAGCACCAATCACCATCACCGGATATTGCTGATCATTCAGGTCCAGAATTTCACGAACCATTGGTTCATCAAAGCCTTCCATCATACAGCTATCAAAACCATAAGCACGTAAAGCCAGTACCAGGTTTTCACAGGCTAATGCTGTGGTTTTACTTGCCCAAAGTTTCGCATCAGCAGGGCTAAATGCAGACACTGGCATTTGTTTATCGAGTGTACGTGCTACTTTGAAAGCAACTTTCTTAAAGTTACCAAAGGCATTTAAATAACCGGTTTTGTAGTTGTATGGAATGTACTTATAGTACTTTTTAATGGCTGGTGGAGCCTCAGGAAATGGAAACTCGCTGATATTCAGTTTTGCCATTTCATCTACACGGTCAGTACGTGCCACACAGACAATCAGTTCTGAAGCTGTTTTAGCAGCAAGCTGGCTCATACATGCTTTAACCAGACGTTTTTTCTTGGATGGGTTCTGCACCACATAAAATGTCCACGGCTGCAGGTTTGAAGAGTTTGGTGCCAGCAAGGCCAAATCCAGACAGGCATCGAGGACCTCGGCAGGAATTGGCTTTTTAGTGAATTTACGTACAGAACGTCGGCTTTCGATGACCTTTCGGAAATTGTCTACATCAATATCCTGAGGTGCAGGTTCGTAGTAACGTTTCTTTTCAGGATTTGAACTATCGGTTGTTTGAGAAGTCGTTTGGGAGTTTTCATTAGTCATAAGCTAGATTCTTTCAAAAAAATAAAAGATTGAGGCAGTCTAAACTGCCTCAATTAAAAGATAAGTTTCAGAATTAGTTGAATTGTGTGAAATCAGGTTTCCGTTTTTGCATAAACGCCTGAATGGCTTCCGTCATTTCAGGTGAACCCACACGTTTCATAAAGATCTCCGCTTCATCATCAATACACTCGATAATTTCAGCCAGATTATGCTTCATCAGTGCTTTGGTCTGCTTAATGGAAGCAAGTGGTAAAGCAGCCAAAGTTTGTGCCTGTTTTTCAGCAGCAGCATAGACATCTTCCTCAATGCTATTTACCAGACCTGCGCCCAATGCTTTTTCACTATTAAACCGTTGTGCCGTAAGCAATAGCTCAGCCGCTTTATGATAGCCAGCTTGTTGTACTAACAGCTTACTTGAAGCACCTTCAGGAGACAGGCCAAGACTAACAAATGGAATCTGGAACAGGGCAGTATTGTCACTATAAACCAGATCAGCATGCAGCAGAATCGTTACCCCGATACCAATCGCAACGCCACGAACGGCTGCAATTAAAGGCTTGGAAAATTTTGCAGCAGACTTCAACAGGACAAAAGGAGGGGTATCGCCAGCCTTAGCTTGCAGAGGTGTCTGAATAAACTTCATGAAGTCCTGCATGTCATTGCCGGCACTAAAGTCTGCATCCTGACCACGTAGAATCACGACACGCACACTACTATCCTGATCTGCTTCATCCAGCGCCTGTGCGATCCATAGATATAGTTCGCCGTAAAGCGCATTTTTTGCCTCAGGGCGGTGAATGGCTAAGGTCAATACGCCATGGTCTAAATTCGCATTTAAATGCTGATGCGGTTGTTGAATACAGCTCAGTGTCATCGTACTATCCTTGCTTTATTAATATGAATTTATTGGCGCTTATTATGTCGCAAAAAATTCCCTGCGGCATAACTGATGCGTTCATAAAAGTAAGATGTGCTATGAAGTATAAATTTGATTACCTGGTGTTTATTGGTCGTTTTCAACCTTTCCATCTGGCCCATATGCAAACGATTAAAATTGCCTTGCAGCAGAGCCAGCAGGTGATTCTGGCATTAGGCTCAGCACAGCAAGAACGCAATATTAAAAATCCATTTCTGGCCACTGAACGTGAAGAAATGATCCTGTCGAATTTTTCTGAAGCAGATCAGAAGCGCATTAAATTTGTCCATGTCATTGATGTCTATAATGATGAAAAATGGCAAAAACTGGTGAAATCGTTGGTGTCTGAAGTAGTTGAAGCAGAAGCAAAAGTTGGTCTAATTGGACACTTTAAAGATGAATCTTCTTATTATTTAAGTTTGTTCCCGGAATGGGAAATGGTGGAACTCGATAGCTTGGTCGGCGCTATATCCGCCACTCCTTTACGTGAAGCGTATTATCGCGGTGAAGTGGTGGAATCGGCTTTTCCTTTAGGCACCAGTGAGTTTTTACATAAATTTAAAAATAATGAGATTTATCAACAATTGGTCAACAAGTTTGAACTAAATGATAAAACAAATCTGGGCTAAAACCGTTTTAAGGTAGTGAGTTCATTTGATTGTTAAGGATGAACACAATGAATCTATTCCTGAAAAATATAGCTTATGCGGGTGCTCTATCTGCTATGTGTATATCGGCTGCGTATGCTAAAAGCTGGACATTGACGCCTCAAAGTAGTGTCGGCTTTAGCATTAACTCCTTGGGTTTGAATGTGGTAAAGGGAAATTTTCAAGAGTTCAAGGCAACCATGCAGTTTGATCCTGATCAGCCACAACAGTCATCTACTGAGTTCACTATGCAGGTGGATAGCCTGGAGGTTTCCAAACCTAGCCTTAAAAATATGATTATGGGTGAGGACCTGTTTCATGCATCGCGCTATAAAACGGTCAATTTCAAAAGTACCCAGTTTAAGCCAAATGGTACGAATCGCTATCAGGTCATGGGTCAACTCACTCTAAGAGGGGCTACTCGACCAGTGGTATTCGATACCACGCTGACACCGAACAAGGGTAATCCTAATCTACTCGATGTGAAATCAACCACGGTAATTAATCGCTCAGATTTTGGGATGAAGAAAGCCACTGCAGGCGTGGGTGAAAAAGTTAATATTCACCTAATGGGACAGTGGAAAACCCAATAATCTGATATTCAATTTCTGTGAATTCGGCAGGACATCATAGAACTGCTTATTGAATTGGATTATTCATACATTGTTCTGCCTGTTCCAGAATGACTTTGGTTAACTGTTTTAGAGCGGGAGACTGCTGTTTCCAGTGATGCCAATATAAAGGTACATCACAACAGCATTCAGGCAGTATTTCGATCAGTGTCCCATTTTGAATCCGGTCCGCAATTTGATAATCCGGCACCAAACCATATCCTAATCCAGAAAAAATAGCGTCCGCAAAGGCGGTCGAGGAGGGAATATAGTGAAAAGGAAAACATTGCTGGTTTAAGCCAAATTGAGCTAACAGTAGATGGCTATGTAAATGATCCTGATCATTATAAATCACAGCGGGTGCCTTACGCAGTGATTCCCGGTGAATGCCTTGTTTAAACCAGGAATGCACAAAAGCAGGTGTTGCGACCATTCTATAATGCATCTGCCCGATAAAATAAGCCTTACAGCCCGGCATGGCTTCACTCTCACTGCTAATACAGGCATTGACTTGACCCTGCTCTAGAAGCTTATGAGTTTCACTTTGAACAGCAACCTGAAGATTCAAAGTGATTTTCTCTGCAAGCAGGGTAGTGTTCAGACAGGGAAATAACCAGGTTGCGAGTGAATCTGCATTTACCGCAATATGAATCGAGCTAAATTCTGCTTTATTTTGACCATTTAATTGCTGGATCAATTGCTGCTGCAACAGGCGTTGATGCTGCAAATAATTCAGTAAGGTTTGACCGGCATTAGTCACTTTACAAGGACGCTCACGTAGTACCAGAACTTGCCCCAGATCTCTTTCCAGATTTTGCACTCTTAAAGTGACTGCCGAAGCCGTTATATTTAATACTTTTGCGGCAGCATCAAAACTTTGGGTTTCTGCAACAGCCAGAAAAGCATCACAGTTTTTAGAATTAAGTGGCATAGCTTACCTAAATAAAATTTAGTCTGAATGATATTTTCTTAATTATATTTAATTGAAAAGAATAACATAGATAATGATCCCCATCTTTATAATTCCATGATATTCCAATGTTAAATGCATATATACAAGGTCTTGCAGTAGGCTTTAGCCTGATTATTGCCATTGGTGCACAAAATGCTTTTGTATTAAAACAGGGCTTGAAACAGCAGTATGTCTTTGCAATCTGTATGTGTTGTGCATTGTCTGATGCAATATTGATTTTTGCCGGTGTTCTGGGATTTTCACAATTAATGCTGGTTAATCCACACTGGATCAATATGGCGAAATATCTGGGTGCAACTTTTCTGGCGATCTATGGCGCTCAGCATTTTTATCAGGCCTGGAAGAATGAGCAGCGTCTGGACACAGATCAAAAAGATGTGCCTTCTTTATATAAGGTTTTGCTGATCTGTTTGATGCTGACCTGGCTCAATCCGCATGTCTATCTGGATGCTTTGGTCTTGATTGGTTCCATCTCCACCCAATATTCCAATGCACAGATACAATTTGCCTTAGGAGCGATTAGTGCGTCCTTTGTATTCTTTTTTGGACTGGGCTATGCAGCACGTTATTTGCAACCTATTTTTCAGCGTCCAAAAGCCTGGAAAATACTGGATGTACTCATTGGCTGTGTAATGTGGTCAATTGCAGTTTCTTTAGTGAACTGAATTATTCTTTGTAGTACCTCTAAAGAAAAAGGCATGATATTTCTATTCATGCCTTTTTTTGATTTTATGAAAGATCTTAAGCAGCTTGTAATGCTTTCAAATCTTCTAAAACCTGTTCAGCATGGCCAGCAGCTTTTACCTTGCGGTATTCTTTGACCAGCTTGCCATTATGGAAAATGAAGGTAGAGCGTTCAATGCCCATGACTTTCTTGCCATACATATTCTTTTCTTTAATGACATCAAAGTGTTTGCATAACACTTCCTCTTTATCACTGATCAGATTGATAGTCAGATTCTGTTTTTCAGTAAAGTTCTGGTGCGCTTTAACCGAATCACGTGATACGCCCAGAATAGTCGTATTGAGTGCATCGAACTGATCTTTTAAACAAGAGAAACCGACTGCCTGAGTAGTACAGCCAGGTGTCGAATCTTTAGGATAAAAATAGATAACCAGCCATTCTGCATCCAGTTGGGCCAGATTAATTTCACCTGTAGTGGTTGAAAAAGTGTGCTCAGGTAAGCTGATCTCAGACATGGTCTCTCCAATTTTTCTAAATTTTTTCAAAAAAATAAGCCACATTATAGTGGCTTATTCTAGAAAAACATCCGTCAGGATTATTTCTTTTGAGCGGCTTTATTGGCTTCTGCAGCAAGTGAATTTAATTTACCTGCGAGCTGTGGGCCTACACAAGACTGCACATTCTGGCTTTGTTTTTTAACAAAGTCTAAAGTTGCAGGGTTTTTCTTCTGGTTAATGGTGCTTTGAATCTGCCATTTCTGAGCTTGAGTCAATTTACCTTCTGCATCTACTTCACATGTACAAAGCTTATTCACATCAGACTGAGTCAGTTTTTTGTACTTCACTGCCTGTTTGTATGGAATAGCACAGGCTTTAATTAAACCGTCACGTACATTTGAACTGCTTCCAGCATTTTTCATGGCAGTTGTGTATTCTTTTTTCATTGCCTCAAATTCTGCTTTTGCCTTAGCTTGATCATTATTTGCAAAAGATGCAGTTGAAAATAGGGCAGACAAAGAGAGTAGGCTAGTCGCAAGTAATTTGGCTTTAATATTCATAATATGGATTTATAACCTTGATCGATTTTAAAGGTAATAACGTGTCGGGTCTTCAACACCTGCATCAGCAAAACCTTGCTTGCGTAAACGACAACTGTCACATGTTCCACACGCACGTCCTTGGTCATCTGCTTGGTAGCAAGATACCGTTTGACTGTAGTCTACGCCATGTTCTAGGCCTAAGCGAATGATATTTGCTTTGGATAAATGTAACAAAGGTGTTTCAAATTTCAGGGCCTGACCTTCGACACCAACCTTGGTTGCAAGGCGTGCCATGTTGGCAAAAGCTTCGATAAATTCCGGGCGGCAGTCTGGATAACCTGAATAATCCACCGCATTAATCCCGATCACAATTGCCTCAGCACCGAACACTTCTGCAGCAGCCAAAGCATAAGATAAGAAGATGGTATTTCGTGCAGGTACATAGGTTACCGGAATACCTTCCTGCAATTGGTCTGGTACCTCAATGCTATGATCAGTAAGGGCTGAGCCGCCTAGGTTACCTAAATCAATATTAATGACACGATGTTCTACACCCGAGCGTTGAGCCAGTGCACGAGCTGCATCAAGTTCTGTAGTAGAGCGTTGGCCATACATAAAACTCAGTGCGATACATTCATAGCGTGCCTGCGCCCAAGCCAGACAGGTTGTTGAATCTAATCCGCCAGATAACAATACAATGGCACGAGGGCGCATAACAAATACTCCAATATAGTAAATTTACAAAAATTAACGACCAGTTTCATCATTCCATAACAACTTGTGCAGCTGCAGCTGGAAACGAACAGGGAGATGGTCTTCTAAAATCCATTGAGCCAGATCACGTGCCAATTGTGGCAAGCGTGCAGCTCCTTTTTCAACTGCAAATGCAGGGGAGAACCAGACTGTACTGACTTTTTCATTCAACTGGTACTGTTCTACCTGCTGTTTTGACCATTCATAATCTTCACGATTACAGATCACAAACTTAATCTGGTCATGCTGAGTCAAATGATCCAGATTTGTAAGCAAATTTCGTGCAACTTCACCTGAAGTTGGCGTTTTTAAATCCAGTACTTTGGATACCCGTGCATCCACTTTAGAAACATCTAATGCACCACTGGTTTCTAAAGAGACTTCACAGCCTAAATCTGCAAGTCGCTGTATCAGAGGTAGGGCGTTCGGTTGCGCCAATGGTTCACCACCGGTCACACAGACATAAGGCGTTTTAAAATCAAGCGTGGTCTGGATGATGTCATCTAAAGATTTGCGCTCGCCACCTTCAAAAGAATAGGTAGTATCACAATAGGTACAGCGCAGTGGACAGCCGGTTAAGCGGATAAATACGGTAGGTAAACCTGCAGTATTGGCTTCACCTTGTAATGAATAGAAGATCTCAGTAATGCGTAAGCCCGCAGACGGATCAGAAACTGGAATTGCGGAAGATCGAAGCGTATTCATAACAACATTAACCACTGAAAAATAAATAACAATGTATAAAAATAAAAATCCCTACGATCATTGCTGACCGTAGAGACGAGGAGCGGTTGAAGCTCCGGGGAACACAAATGTGTCCTCTAGGTTAAGACATCTTAGTCTTCGCGAAGCAGATCGTTCAGGCTAGTTTTAGCACGAGTTTTCGCATCTACTTTTTTCACGATTACAGCTGCATATAAGCTGTATTTACCGCATTTAGATGGCAGGCTGCCTGATACCACAACAGAACCAGCAGGTACGCGGCCATAATGGATTTCGCCAGTTTCACGGTCATAAATCTTGGTAGATTGACCAATGAATACGCCCATTGAAATGACAGAACCTTCTTCAACGATTACGCCTTCAACGATTTCAGAACGTGCACCGATGAAACAGTTGTCTTCAATAATAGTTGGATTAGCTTGAAGCGGTTCAAGAACACCACCGATCCCTACACCACCAGACAAGTGAACATTTTTACCAATTTGAGCACATGAACCTACAGTTGCCCAAGTATCAACCATCGTACCTTCATCTACATAAGCACCGATGTTCACATAAGAAGGCATCAGTACCACGTTTTTCGCCTGGAAAGAACCTTTACGCGCTACCGCCGGAGGAACAACACGTACGCCAGCAGCTTTAAACTGCTCGTCAGTCCAGTCAGAGAATTTAGTATCTACTTTGTCGTAGAAGCGAAGATCACAAGCTTCCATTGGTTTGTTATCGTTTAATTTAAATGATAACAATACCGCTTTCTTAATCCATTGATGAACAACCCATTCACCTTCGATTTTTTCAGCAACACGTAAAGTACCATTGTCCAGGCCAGCAATTACTTCCTCAACTGCTTGACGGATTTCAGCAGGACAGTCTGCTGCTGTGAAATTCGCACGGTCTTCAAACGCTTGTTCAATGATTGTTGAAAGCTGAGACATGATCTTCCTTCCAGAAAAAAATTTCCGATATTTTACACTATATTGCTCTAAAAAGATGGAAAACTAGGAAGGGTGCTGAATTAAATTCGCAAGTAAAGTGATTAGTATCCTTTTCGTATTTTAGATATGTACAAACATTGTTTAAAAAAGGCTTATCATTCAACAAGAAAAATTAATATGTATCAAAAAATAACAAAAGCTCAGCAAAACACGAATAAAAAATATTCATTGGCTCCTTTATATTGAGCTCATCACAAATAACTAATGATGAAAAAAAAGTTCTTTTGAGGAGAGAAATAATGAAAGCTTTATATCAACTTTTAGCAGTATCCGTTCTAGCTGCCACAGCTGGATCTGTCATGGCTGCTGATGAAACAATCGTAACAGATGAAGGCGTAGCTGAATTCTCTTTCTTTAAACCTGCAGCTGTTCGTGCTGAAGTGGGTACTACCGGTTACGGTGGTGCAATCTCATGGAGTGCTAACCCTTATGTAGGCGTTACTCTAGGTTATAACGGCGGTGATATTTCTTGGACTGATGATTTATCAATCAATGGTACAAAATATGACCTAGATATGGACAATAACCTGACTTATTTGAACGCTGAAATTCGTCCTTGGGCGAACTGGTTCTATATGGCTGCCGGTGTAGCATATATTGATAATGATTACGATCTATCTCGCCGTATTGGTGGTGGTGAAACTTTAAGCATTGATAACAATGACTATCAACTTGCTGCTGGTGCTACAGAAGGTCGTGTAAATGGTAAGTTATCTTACAAAAATAATATTGCTCCGTATGTAGGTCTTGGTTTCTCTCCAGCAATCACTAACCGTTGGGGTGTATTTGGTGAAATCGGCGCATACTACAATGGTAACCCAACTGTGGATTTAACTGCTACAGGTCTTGCACCAGTAGAAGGTTCTCCTAGCGTAGGTACAGCGATTGAAAATGAAGAACGTAAAATTCGCGAAGATAATAAATATGAATGGTTCCCAGTGGCAAAACTGGGTGTAAGCTTCCGCTTCTAAGCTGTAGCTGCTAAGCCTAATAAAAAAACGAGCTTCGGCTCGTTTTTTTTATTTATTAGAAGCTATTGAAAATGATAGCCCAACTTCATACCGACGACCCAAACATCGTTATCATCTACTGCAGATAAGCCTACAAACTGGGGTATAACAGCGTTTGTATCTGTTTTAGGCTTCTGGAATTTTAAATAATACAGTCCTGTAGCAATATCCCAGTGTTTTAGAAAATTCTGAAAATAGCCCAAACCCACTCCCCAAGAACCATCACTCGGATTCAAGGTAGAAGCTGGATTTCCCGTACCTGAGTCCCATAGAATTTCAAAAGAATGAATAACAGAAGAAGGCCATTGATGGGCGATTCCAAATTTAGCAGACCATTGATCCTCCTGATAATCGATCATCTTGATATCTTTCGCTTCAGGAAACTCCAAAGCGGCATAATCAATCACTGCACCGAATTTTGGTGGTTGAATGACAAAATCTTGCCAGTTTACCCAGCGTAATCCTGCATAAAAAATATTCTGGGAGGGAAGTCCGGTCTGAATATCTAAATTAATAGACTGAGGTGTTTGTATTTTCGTAAAGCTGGGCGTAGTTGTGCCGACTATAAGTGATTCTGTGATTTGCAGTTGATGATTTATGGCTGAACGATAAGTCAGCGAACTTCTAAAGAAATACTCAGGAGTTTGATAGCTCATTCCAGCGAGCCAACCCCAGTCAGCATTTTGTTCAAGCTGAACGTGATAACCATTAAAGACTGAAAAAGATTCACCTACCAAACTTAAATTACCTTCTAAGGTCTGATAACTCAGTCCTGCATAGAGATTCCAGTTTGGATCAGGCTGATATCCAAGAATGGAAGTCAGATTATGACTATCAAACTCAATATCGGCTGCCTCAATCTCTGTAAGTTCACCTGCAAAAATTGGACTATATTGATAGGCAACATCCACATGGAAGGGCTGATCGTAAATGATACCCCAAGAGATCTGTGGGTGAAGTTGTAATTTTAATGCAGCATTCGCAACCAGCTGATTATTCGCAAGCTGACCCGTGGAAAAATCCTGAATACCTAATTGTTCTAATACTTCGGTATGCTGCACCTGACCGCTGACATTGGGATTTGTCCAGGCAAATGAAACTTCGACATAATGCTCCTTTTCAAAAAAGGACTGGATAGTTTGATTGGATTGCTCAAAAGCGGCAGCAAAACTTGTCCCGGAAAAAATCAGTCCATATCCCAAGAGGGAAAATCTATAGCTCATCATTAATATAATTTATTTATTGAATTATACTGTAATTATGCTTGATTTATAATGAAATAATCTACGGTTAAAATTAAAAAAAGAGGCAATACGCCTCTTCAATTCAGAAAGTACAATCCATATTATTCATCTGGATAAGCCACTTTTTTCAGTGCCTTGATGTCCGCATCTGGTGAGCATAAAGAAATAAACTCATAACCATAACCACGTAATAAGTGGCCTTTACGTACTGCGATCCAGGTAGTATTTACCCCAAAAATATCAGTTTTAATTTGTTTCAAACGATAGTCACGTTCTGGATCATAAGCCAGATCATTGACAATACCGACACCCATGTTGAGCTCGACATAAGTTTTAATCACATCAGCATCCAGAGCTGACATTACAATATCCACATCTACACCGGCTTCTTCAAAGGCTGAGTCGATTTTAGAACGGCCTGTGAAACCACCATGATAAGTAATAATCGGATAGCCAGCGAGGTCTTCAATACGTATCTGTTCTTTGCTATTTAGCGGGTGATTTTGCGGCGTAATAATACTGTGCTGCCAGTTATAATAAGGCACACTCGCCAGATTTTCTTCAGTCGTTAAGGCTTCAGTCGCAATCCCGATATCTGCTTCACCCTGAAGTAGCATTTCAGTAATTTCCATTGGACTGGCTTGTTGCAAAATCAGATGAACTTTCGGAAATTCTTTTTTGAACTGATTCACGATCGGCGGTAATACATAACGTGCTTGGGTATGCGTCGTTGCAATCGTTAATGTACCTTCATCGACCTTGTTAAAGTCATCTGCAAGACGTTTAATATTGTCTGCATCAACCAGCATACGTTCTACAATACCAAGAAGTGCCTGACCTGGTTCAGTCAGTCCTAATAGGCGTTTACCTTTACGGATAAATAGCTGTACACCAAGCTCATCTTCTAAATCTTTAATATGCTTACTGACACCTGACTGCGAAGTGTAAAGCGCGGCTGAAGCTTCAGTTAAGTTAAAATTCTGTCTAACAGTTTCTCGAATAATTCTTAATTGTTGGAAATTCATAATTCTTTACCCTATAAGAGGATGGGGCATTTTAAAGCCCCATCTTGCAGTCTTACGCGACCTGGTTTTCAAATAAATGCAGATTTAATGCACTCAACCAAACAGTTTGATCCGGACGGAATTGATGAGCGCGGGCTTCTTCTGGTGTCAGTGAAATTTCAATCAGATTGCCTTGGCGGTCATTCAATTCTGCAACGACTTTTCCTGCAATCCAGAGTTCACGAATAAACGTGGCCTGAATCGCATTCTCTTGTGGTTGGGCATGAATACGCAGTTCATCCGGGCGAGCGAAGACAATGACATTACCCTGAGCTGCCTGTTTGGCGGCATCGAACTGGATACGGTCTTCACCTAGCTGAAGTATGCCGCCATTATTCTGGCCTTCGAAGCGGTTGGCTTGTCCCAGGAAGTCAAACACGAATGGTGTTTTCGGTGTTTCATACACTTCACGTGGTGAACCGATCTGTTCCACATTACCTTTGTTCATCACCACGATCTGATCAGCAACTTCTAAGGCTTCTTCCTGGTCGTGAGTGACGAAAATTGAAGTAATGTGCAGTTCATCATGCAGGGTACGTAACCAGCGACGTAGTTCTTTACGGACTTTGGCATCTAGTGCACCGAACGGTTCATCCAGTAACAGTACACGTGGCTCAACGGCTAGTGCACGAGCCAAAGCAATACGTTGACGCTGACCACCAGAAAGCTGAGCCGGATAACGGTCTGCCAGGAAGCCAAGTTGTACCAGATCAAGCAAGCGGGTCACACGTTTTTTAATTTCTGCTTCCGATGGACGAGTAGAGCGTGGACGGACACGCAGACCAAAAGCCACGTTATCGAATACGGTCATATGACGGAACAGGGCATAGTGCTGGAATACAAAACCCACTTCACGTTCACGAACGTGAACATTGGTTGCATCCTGTCCTTCCAGAATCACCTGACCACCGTCAGCAGATTCCAGACCAGCAATGATACGCAATAGAGTCGTTTTACCGCAGCCTGAAGGGCCGAGCAGGGCAACCAGCTGACCATCCGGGAAATCCAGTGAAATGTTTTTCAGTGCATGGAATGCACCAAAGTGTTTTTCAATATTTTTAACTTGAATACTCATGTGGGCATTCCTTAAGAAACTGTTGAATCGTCATTACGTTTGTCTTGTTTTTCCTGGCGCAGTTCGACCCAGGTTTTCAGAACCAGAGTCACAATTGCGAGGAGAGCCAGGAGTGATGACACGGCAAACGCAGCACTAAAGGTATATTCGTTATAAAGAATCTCGACGTGTAGCGGCAAAGTATTGGTTTCACCACGGATATGGCCAGAAACCACTGATACTGCACCGAACTCACCCATGGCGCGGGCATTACACAGAATTACGCCGTAAATCAGACCCCATTTGATATTTGGCAGGGTCACTTTCCAGAAGGTTTGCCAGCCAGATGCACCGAGTACAATCGCAGCTTCTTCTTCTTCAGTACCTTGCGCTTCCATTAAAGGGATCAGCTCACGTGCTACAAAAGGTACGGTAATGAAGATCGTTGCTAGAACAATCGCAGGAACGGCGTAAAGGATCTTGATGTCATTATCCATCAACCAGCCACCCATCCAGCCTTGAGTACCGAAAATCAGTACCAGCATCAAACCTGCAATAACAGGTGATACTGAGAAAGGCATATCGATAATGGTGGTTAAAATTGACTTACCAGGGAAGTTAAACTTCGCTACTGACCAGGCTGCAGCTATGCCGAATATTACATTCATTGGTACCGCGATCACAGCCGTTAGTAAAGTCAGTTTGACCGCAGATAAAGTATCTGGATGAACAAGGGCTTGCGTATATACGCCAACCCCTTGTTTAAATGCTTCAACAAAGACCAGAACCAAAGGCAGAATCAGGCAGCTTAAAAAGAAGATCAGTGCAATCGCAATCAGGGTATAACGTACCCAGGTCGGCTCACGAGTCGCATCGCGGGATTGCAGCTTTTCAGCCAGCGCATTGCTGTTGGTATTTAAACTCATCGTGCAGTTCTCCCGGTACGGCGGCTCGCCCAAGCTTGCAATAAGTTAATCAAAAAGAGCATCACAAACGAAATGAGCAGCATTACTACAGCAATTGTGGTCGCACCGGCATAGTCATATTCTTCCAGACGGGAAATAATCATTAATGGCGCAATTTCAGTTTCAAAGGGCTGATTACCGGCAATGAAAATGACCGAGCCATATTCACCGACACCACGTGCAAAGGCCAAAGCAAAACCTGTGATCAGTGCTGGCAGCAGAATCGGGAAAATGACTTTGGTGACAATCTGAAAACGGTTTGCACCGAGTGCAGAAGCCGCTTCTTCCAGTTCAGTTTCTAAATCAGAAAGAACCGGCTGTACCGTACGGACCACAAAAGGAATACCGATAAAGATCAAGGCCAGGGTAATACCGATCGGGGTATAAGCCACCTTGATGCCAATTGGATCTAAATACTGACCAATCCAGCCCGTCGGTGCATATAAAGAAGTCAGAGCAATACCGGCAACTGCGGTTGGCAGGGCAAAAGGCAGATCGACCAGTGCATCGACAATACGTTTGCCCGGAAAGCTATAACGCACCAGACACCATGCCAGTAACAGGCCAAAAACTACATTAATCAAAGCAGCAATAATGGCTGAACTAAAGCTTAGCTGTAATGATTTCAAGATACGTTCAGAGCTCAGGATTTCCCATAAGCCTTCCCAGCCAATGCCGAGTGATTTAATAAAAACGGCAGATAGCGGGATCAGAACGATTAATGACAAATACGCTAGGGTAAAGCCTAGAGAAAGACCAAATCCTGGCAGCACTCGGGATCGCTGCGACATGATTACTCCTCAAAAGAGAGAATGCTGGTTAAAGTTAACCAGCGAAAATTAGAAAATAGAATCGGCACAAGCATAATTTGCAGGGACTAAAATGCAAATTTAAAATAATACTTGCTCTCATCAACTTTGCTGATATGGTGCATAGCCTTTTCTGAAATCAAATATTGTTCAATTTCAGGGAAAGGACCAAAACCGGAAGCAACATTGACATGGCCTACAGCTCCCAGATTAATTGGTTTGATCTTCCAGGCTTTCGCCAGAACCTGAGCATCTTCAAAACTCAGCCAAGGATCATTTTCACTGATCAGCAAAGTCGTTGGAGCCTGAATCTTGAGCTGCTGAAAATAGGCGCTGTAATCCATCTGGCTATCACGGGCAAAACCATTTTCCCCAAAACGTGCCGGATTGGCAGGTGCAACCAGCACCAGATTTTTGACTTTAGTATTCAGTTCAGGATACTGGGCCAGTGCTGCCACGCTGGTCAAACAGCCAAAGCTATGTGCCACAATTTGTACATCATCTGGAATGGCTTGCAGGGTTTTAACAAATTCTGCGACCCATACATCCAGTACCGGATGATTCCAGTCTTTTTGCTGCACCCGGGAGCAACGCATGAGCCGGTGTTGCAGGCAGGTTTGCCAGTGATTGTATTCACTGCCACCTACACCGGGAACAATAAGCGTATGAGTCATGTCGATGCTCCTGTATGAAATCAGCTTAAATTATTTTTTGCGCTGTTAGCTTTAACGATCTGGTCAAAAACACCACCATTTTCAAAGTGGGCTTTCTGTACTTTATCCCAGCCACCAAACTCCTGATCAATAGTCACCAGTTTTAATGGCTTAAAGACTTGGCTATATTTCGCCAGTACTTTTTCATTACGTGGGCGATAGAAGTTACGTGCTGAGATTTCCTGACCCAATGGTGAGTACAGGAAGTTCAGATAGCCTTGTGCCAGATATTTGTTGCCTTTTTTATTGGCATTCTTCTCAACAATCGCGACGGGTGGCTCAGCCAGAATTGACAGGGAGGGAGTCACAATTTCAAACTTGCCCGGTTGTTCACGAAGGGCTAAATGTGCTTCATTTTCCCAAGCCAGCAATACGTCACCGATGCCACGTTCAGCAAAAGTGGTGGTTGAACCACGCGCACCTGAATCAAGTACTTTGGTTTGTTTATAGATTTTACGAACAAATTCTTGTGCAGTTTTGTCGTTACCACCCGGTAAGTGTTTGGCATATGCCCAAGCTGCTAAATAGTTCCAGCGTGCACCGCCTGAAGTTTTAGGATTTGGTGTGATAATCGCTACACCTGGTTTTACCAGATCACCCCAATCCTTGATACCCTTTGGATTGCCTTTACGTACCAGGAATACGATGGTAGAAGTATATGGTGTTGAGTTCTGTGGTAATTTTTTCTGCCAGTCTGCAGGTAACAGTTTGGCTTTTTCGACCAGTACATCAATGTCAGCGGCTAATGCCAAAGTTACGACATCGGCATCCAGACCATCAATCACGGCACGCGCCTGTTTACCTGAACCACCATGTGACTGTTTAAAGTTAATACTTTGGCCAGTACGGCTTTTCCAGTATTTACCAAATTCTTTGTTGACGTCTTCATAGAGTTCACGCGTCGGATCATAAGAGACATTCAAAAAGTCGCGTGCTGCAGCAGAAAACGAAGTTGCTGAAATAACAGCAGCAAGAACCCCTAGTTTTAGTTTTGTTGAAATGCTCATGTGAACCTCAAACTCTTACACGTTTTGTAACATGAGTGAAGAATAAACCTATTCTTTATGCATAAAAAATAATTAAAAATGAATTTTATATGAAAATATAAGATAAAAGATTTTATAAGTATTTGAAACAACAATAGCCTTATTCAATAAGGCCATTGCATAGACATTTATTATTACGATTTTGTGCTATTTGCCTTTACGATCTGATCAAAGATACCGCCATTGGCAAAGTGTTTTTTCTGTACCTTGTCCCAACCGCCAAACTCTTTATCAATAGTCACCAGCTTCAGCGATTTAAAGATATTGCTGTATTGTTTTAATACTGCCGCATTACGTGGGCGGTAGAAATTCTTTGCAGCAACCGTTTGACCTGCAGGTGAGTACAGGTAGTTCAAATAAGCTTTAGCCAGATTTTCATTGCCATCTTTTTTAGCATTCTTTTCAACGATTGCCACTGGTGGCTCAGCCAGAATCGACAAAGAAGGGGTGATGATTTCAAACTTGCCAGGCTGTTCACGAATCGCCAGATGTGCTTCATTTTCCCAAGCCAGCAATACATCACCGATACCACGTTCAGCAAAAGTGGTGGTTGAACCACGTGCACCTGAGTCGAGTACTTTAGTTTGTTTGTAGATCTGGCGAACAAAGTCTTGAGCTTTAGTATCATTGCCGCCTGGCTGATGTTTCGCCCAAGCCCAAGCTGCTAAATAGTTCCAGCGCGCGCCACCAGAGGTTTTCGGGTTTGGTGTAATGATTTCTACGCCAGGTTTCACCAGATCGCCCCAGTCTTTAATGCCTTTAGGGTTGCCTTTTTTCACCAGGAAAACGATGGTTGAGGTATAAGGTGTTGAGTTTTGTGGGAATTTCTTTTGCCAGTCTTTAGGTAGCAGGCCACGAGCAGCGATTTCATCAATGTCTGCAGCTAGGGCCAAAGTCACGACGTCCGCATCCAGACCATCAATGACAGCACGTGCCTGTTTACCTGAACCGCCATGTGACTGTTTAAAGTTCACATCCTGACCAGTAGATTTTTTCCAGTAAGCACTGAATTCTTTATTAAAGTTATCGTACAATTCGCGAGTTGGGTCATAAGACACGTTCAGGAAGTCTTTTGCAGATACGCTAAAAGCGGTTGCTGAAATAAGTGCTGCCAATACCCCAATTTTTAATTTACGGATGTTCATATTTGCCTCAAATGTTTCTTTGTTTTGTTGGATGGGGCAAGAATAGCTGGAGATTTTTTGCATAAAAAATAATTAAAAACGAATTTTATGTGAGTAAAACAGATATATAGACAGAGCTTATATTTCATCGCTCTATCCGTCACCAGAGAGGCCTTAAAAGCATGCTGTATTTAAAAAATGCTCAACCCGTCAAAGATATAGATGTGCTGGATCGTGCCTTTCATTATGGTGATGGTTGCTTTACTACTGCGCGCATCCGTCGAAACCGGATCGAGTTAGCAGACCGTCATCTAGCCCGTTTAAGAATGAGCCAGCAAAAATTAAGTTTGCAGGCTGATCTGGACCTGATTGAAAAAAGTTTGCAAGCGTTATTAAAATCAGAAGCTGAACTGAACGGCACCTTAAAGATTGTACTGAGTCGTGGTATAGGACAGCGTGGTTATAGCCTGCCAGACCATCCGGCAGATCTTTGGGTGTTCTATTATCCGAAAACTGTACAGGACTTCAGTTATGAGCAGATTCAGACAGGTGTATTGCAACAGGCTATTGGTCTCAATATGCCAAATCTGGTGGGGCTGAAAACCTTAAACCGTCTGGAACAGGTGTTGCTTAAACAGGAAGCGGATCAGCATGGCTGGCCGGAAGCACTGGTAACTGATGTGCAGGGTACAATTGTTGAAGGGGTGAGCAGTAATTGCTTCATTCGTATAAACAATACATGGATTACACCAGAACTTCGTTATAATGGCGTCTTCGGTGTGATGCGTGCAGAAATTTTGCAACGTATGCAGGATCAGGGCATTATCTGTCAGCAGCGTGATGTGGAAATGGATGAAATTCCCCATATCGACAGTCTGTTTTTCTGCAATGCGCTCAGTCCGATGAAAATTGCCACTCAATTTGAGCAGCGTGCTTTAAATGTAGATGCTTGTATTGAACTTTTTAACCGTCTTCGATTGAATCAGATGCCTTATTAATATGTCAGCTTCCAAGTCTAAAACCAAAAAGAAAAATAATGCCAAACGCCCTGGTTTCATGAAAGGGATAGTTTTATTTCTAATCGGGATACTCTTGGTTCTAGGGTTGATCCTGAAAGCTAGCCTATGGAAAGATTATCCTGTAGAAGGTCAAAAACAGTTACTGGCAATTAGTAACGGTGAAACCTATTCTGGATTTATTGATCGGCTGGCCAAAGAAAATTATGTCAGCTTTCCGATTATTTTAAAGCTGTATCAGCGCATCATGATTCATGACACCATGAAGGCAGGGGTTTATGAAATTCCTCAAGGTATGAGTATCCGTGCAGTGCTGGACATGATTTCCAATGCAGAAAATGCTCAGATGAACCGGATTCTGGTCATCGAAGGCACGACCTTTAAACAGCTGATTGATGCCTTAAAGAAAGATGATCTGGTGACTAAAGAAGTGGTGAATTTGCCAACCGATCAATTGCTCAAAGAACTTAATATTCCATTCAATCATCCTGAAGGTCTGTTTGCTCCGGATACCTATTTCTTTGCCAAAGGTGAAACGGATCGCAAGATCCTAACCGATCTTTATCAGCGCCAGATGAAGTCTCTGGATCAGGCTTGGGAAAAACGTGCTTCAGATCTGCCATATCAGAATAAATATGAAGCGCTGATCATGGCATCGATCATTGAAAAAGAAACCAGTCTGGATAGCGAGTTACAACAGGTGTCTGGCGTATTTGTGCGCCGTTTGAAAATTGGCATGCGTCTACAGACAGATCCAACCGTGATTTATGGTATGGGTGAGAATTACAAAGGTAATATTACTCGTCAGGATTTACGCACTCCAACACCCTATAACACCTATACCATGGCTGGCTTACCACCGACACCGATTGCCTTGCCAAGCAAGAAAGCCATTGAAGCAGCGATGCATCCGGACAATTCACAAAATATTTATTTTGTTGCAACGGGTAATGGTGGGCATAAATTCAGCAGCAGTCTGCAAGACCACAATAGAGCAGTGCAAGAGTATCTTTCTGTTTTACGTTCAAAAAATAAGGAATGAGCATGTTTATCAGCTTTGAAGGCACTGAGGGTGTAGGGAAAACCACACTCATTCGTCGTATCTATGATGATTTTATTGCTCAAGGTAAAGAGGTCGTGTTGACCCGCGAGCCGGGTGGCACACCAATGGCAGAACAGATTCGTTCGCTGTTATTGGCCGTAAACCACGAAGAAGCGATGTGCCATGATACAGAGTTATTGCTGATGTATGCGGCACGTGCCCAGCATCTGGCACAAGTGATTTTACCCGCTTTAAATGCTGGAAAAATTGTCTTATGTGATCGCTTCAGTGATGCCAGTTTTGCCTATCAATGTGCAGGACGTGGACTCAGTGAAGACAAGCTGAATCTGTTAAATCAAAATTTTGTGGAACGTATGCCAGATATTACGTTCTGGCTGGATGCACCGATTGAACTGGGTATGAATCGCGCTCGTGCCCGAGGTGCGCTGGATCGGTTTGAGCAAGAGAAAGTTACTTTCTTTGAGAAAGTTCGCGCTGGATATGCAACACTATGCCAGCGTCATCCAGAGCGGATTAAATGTCTGGATGCAACTCAAACACCGGATCAGGTGTTTGAACAGGCGCTGTCTTATTTAAAATAATTTTATTCTAAAGATATTTTTGGCATACTTTTCTCTAGTTATTTCAAGGAAGAATCTTCTATATTGGAATAAATCAGGAAGATAAGACATGATGAAAAGTACAAGAGAAGAAATCATCCAGTTTTTACAGCAGGAATTTCCGCAGAGCCTGGAAAAGTGTCAGATCGAAGCTGTAGTGCCTCAGGGTGCAACCATACTGTATCGAGTCAGTGAACAGGAACTGCGCCCCGGCGGCACGGTATCTGGGCCCACCATGATGACCTTGGCCGATCTGGCTTTATATATTGCCATTCTCGGTGAGATTGGACTGGTTGGTCTGGCAGTGACAACGAACTTAAATATCAATTTTCTGCGTAAGCCTTCAGGCGGGGTCGATCTGCGAGGGGAAAGTAAATTGATGAAAGTGGGGAAGGCGCTTATTGTGGGAGAAGTCTGGATTTATTCGATTGATCAGGAAGAGCCGGTTGCCCATGTGACAGCGACCTATTCGGTTCCACCACGTAAAGAACCCATACACTCCTTAAAATGCTGATTAACTCATACAAATCATATGCTTTATTTAAATAACCTGATTATTCTAAAAACTTAAAAAAATCACAGCCAAAGAAAAGGCAGATAACATTTAAAAATATGATCTGCCTTATTTATATCTTTAAGCATTCACCAAAGGAGTTTCTACTTCAAAACTTGGTGGAATTAGTACAGTTTTACGTAGTTCAGGCAGCAATTCTGGATAATCTAGGGTGAAATGCAGGCCACGGGATTCTTTACGTTGCATGGCACAACGCACAATCATCTCTGAAACGAGTACCAGATTACGCAGCTCGATCAAGTTTTTGCTCACCTGATAATCCTGATAGTATTCGGTAATTTCTTTCTTTAACATCTCAATCCGGTGCAGGGCACGTTCTAGACGTTTAGTCGTGCGGACGATACCCACATAGTTCCACATGGTCTGACGCAGCTCGTCCCAGTTTTGCAGAATAACTACATCTTCATCAGGATTGGTCACCTGAGAATCATCCCATTCTGGTACTTCAGGGATAGCTTGATCTGCCTTGAAATTTTCCTGAATATGTTTGGCAGCACTCATGCCATATACAAAACATTCTAAAAGTGAGTTGCTGGCCATGCGGTTAGCACCATGTAAGCCAGTATAGGACGTTTCACCAATGGCATAGAGTCCGACAATATCAGTCTGGCTATTTTCATCTACGACCACACCACCACAGGTATAATGCGCAGCAGGAACCACAGGAATCATTTCCTTGGTGATGTCGATGCCAAGCTCTAGCAGACGTGCATACAGGGTCGGGAAATGTTCCTTGATGAAGCCTTCATCTTTATGGGTAATGTCCAGCCAGACATGACGAATGCCCAGACGTTTAATCTCATAGTCAATTGCACGCGCCACAATATCACGTGGTGCCAGTTCTGCTCGCTCATCAAAGCGCAGCATAAAGCGCTCACCATCAGGAAGGCGTAAATAGGCGCCTTCACCACGCATAGCTTCTGTAATCAGGAATGAACGGGCTTGTGGATGATATAAACAGGTCGGATGGAACTGGTTGAATTCCATATTGGCAACCCGGCAACCGGCACGATAAGCCATCGCAATCCCATCACCGGTCGCGATATCAGGGTTCGAGGTATAAAGATAGGCTTTCATCGCACCGCCACAAGCCAGAGCAGTAAATGGAGCTAAGAAAGTGTGGACTTGTGCACTTGCTTCATTGAGTGCATATAAACCTAAAGCGCGATTTTCACCATCTAAGCCCAGTTTTTGTGAGCAGATCAGGTCGATCGCAATGTAATTTTCAAAGATGGTAATATTTTCTTTTTCCTGAGCGCGCTGTACCAACGTGGTAGAAATGGCACGCCCAGTCGCATCAGCTGCGTGAATGATTCGGCGCTGTGAATGGCCGCCTTCACGGGTCAAATGTAATTGTTCCTGCTCATCCAAGGTAAATTGGACGCCGTGTTTCAGCAGAAAATCCACCGAAGGCTTACCACCTTCAACTGTCTGCTTCACCGCATCCATTTCACACAGATGTACACCTGCAATCATGGTGTCATCAATATGCTGTTCAATCGAGTCTGTCTCATCCAGTACGGCTGCAACGCCGCCTTGTGCATAATAGGTACTGGCATCGGTCAGGGTGGATTTGGCAAGAACTGCAATATTAAAATGTTCAGGCAAAGAAAGTGCTAGACTAAGACCGGCACCACCACTGCCCACAATGATCACGTCAAAATGATGGGTAAGGGGAAAATTAGACATGTCCATCAGCTAATTGAAAAAAGTCCGTTAATCAGAGCGCTTTTTTGTACAAAAGGCAAGCGTTTAAGTGCTCATTTATTGATGAAAAAAATTAATAAAAGCTTTAACTTAATGCTTTAGAAAAATTAAAGGTTGCCAACATTCAAGCTTTCGAACATATTGTTACTTAAAATATATGAAGTTTGTGATAAAACCTATTTACATAAATTTATCAACAATTTGGGTGAATAATTTATATGAAAATTCTGGATTTAAAAAAAGGATTATTTGCAGCGACTGTTACCATGAGTGCTGCTCAGTTACAGGCAGTAACACCCGTCGATTTTTCTAACCTGGTTGATCAGGTCAGTCCGGCAGTTGTCAGTGTGAGTGTTGTCAAGAAAATGAGCGAAGAAGAGCTCTTGCAACAACAGGTTCCTGAAATTTTACGCCGTTTCTTTGGTAATCAGGTGATTATTCCGCAGCCACGTGTACCGCAGGAAAAAACCGGATATGGGAGTGCCTTCTTCATTAGTAAGGATGGCTATCTGCTGACCAACCACCACGTAGTTGAAGATGCGTCTAAAGTGACAATTACCTTGAATGATCGTCGGGAAATTGATGCGACAGTCGTGGGAAGCGACGAGCGTACCGACGTCGCTTTGTTGAAAGTCAATGGTTCAGGTTTCCCGGAACTGCGTACTGGTGATGTCGATAAATTACGTGTAGGTGAACCCGTATTAGCAATCGGTTCACCTTTTGGTTTTGACTACTCCGCTTCTGCCGGGATTGTCAGTGCCAAGATGCGTAATATGATGGGCGAAACAGCCGTACCATTTATTCAAACTGACGTTGCCCTTAACCCGGGGAACTCGGGTGGACCACTATTTAACCAGCGCGGTGAAGTGGTTGGGGTGAACTCACGAATCTTCAGTGGTACTGGCGGTTATATGGGGCTGTCATTTTCGATTCCGATTGATGTTGCTATGGAAGTCGCTGACCAGCTGAAACGCGATGGTAAGGTGACTCGTTCTTATCTGGGTGTAAGCCTGCAAGATATCGACCGTACTTTGGCTGAATCTTATAAATTATCTAAGCCGGAAGGTTCTTTAATTACTCAGGTGGCACCAAACTCGCCAGCGGCTAAAGCGGGTCTGCAAGCCGGTGATGTGATTTTAAAATACAATGGTACTGATATTTCACGCACTAGCCAGTTGCTGAACTATTTAAACCGTTCTGCGCCTAAACAGCAGATTCAGTTAGAAGTATTACGTGATGATAAACGTCGTAATATCAATGCAACACTTACGACTGCGCCAGATGAAACGCCAGCCAAAGCAGGCAACCAGGCTCAGCCAAATAAAGGTCCGGTATTAGGCGTTACTATTCGTGAATTAAGCCCGGCTGAAAAAGAACGTTTAGAGATTAAAGGCGGGGTAGTGATTCAGGACGTTCGTAGAGACGGGATCGCAGCTCAGGCACGGATTATGCCAAATGATGTCGTGACTCAAATCAATGGTAAAGCAATCTTGAACAGTAACCAGTTTGTGGAAGCTGTGGCAGATCTGAAAAAAGGCAGTGTTGCCCGTGTCGGTCTGATTCGTCAGGGTCAACGTGCCATTGTCGGGATGCGCATTTCATAAAATAAATGAATCTTCAATAAAAGACCGCTTGTATAGGCGGTTTTTTATTTTTCGCAATTTACCCGAGGCATAATTTCTGTAGACTCTGTACATAGAAAAAATTGCGATAAAGGATTAGAGAAAAGTGACCGGTATTTTTGACCAAGTTTTAAAGGTACAACCTGAACATATTGATCGTTTAGGACATGTAAATAACGTAGTTTATGTGCAGTGGATGCAGGATGTGGCCTCGGCCCATATCGAGCAATTAGGACTCGGTTTAAATGAGTATCTACAACTTAAACATGCCATGGTTGCAGTTGAACATCATGTCCAGTATCGCAAGGCAGCATTTGAAGGGGATGAGCTGATTCTACGAACCTGGTTAAGTGATCTGAATGCCTTGTATTCATTCAGACAGTATGCTTTTTATCGTCCAAAGGATCAGAATGTCCTATTTACCGGTAGCACGCAGTGGGCCTGTATCGAAATTGCGTCGGGTCGTCCGAAGCGTATGTCGCCAAGTTTTACCCAAGCTTATCAGCCTCTCTCAGACAGTATTAACCCTTATGATTTTTCTACTTTATATTTGAGTGAAGAAGCAAAGGCGATAAGAGAAGAATCAATCTAATAAGGTGATGATATCGAGATTGAATAGAGAGTAGCTACCAAATAGGAGGCAACCCATTTAACAAGCTGTTTTCTTGAAAAAAAGCTGAGGAAAAGAAAATAAAACATAAAGCGGTTACGTATTTAAGATAGGCGAGAGAGAAGAAAGATAATTCTTTTTCTGTATCTCCATTCTGCTATAATCCTCGGCAATTTCTATTCGGCTTTTGTTATGCAATGACTTTTTAAATTGCATAGCGCGTTTTTTTCTCAAGGTAGCCCATGGCGCAAGCTAAAAAATCTGTTGATATTAAAAACATTCGTAACTTCTCGATTATTGCGCATATTGACCACGGTAAATCGACTCTGGCAGATCGTTTTATTCAAACTTGTGGTGGTTTGCAGGATCGTGAAATGCAGGCTCAAGTTCTTGATTCTATGGAACTTGAACGCGAACGTGGGATTACCATCAAAGCGACTTCGGTCACCTTGTACTATACCCATCCCAATGGCCAAGAGTATCAGTTGAACTTCATTGATACCCCGGGACACGTGGATTTCTCTTATGAAGTTTCACGTTCTTTGGCGGCCTGTGAAGGTGCACTTCTCGTTGTAGATGCAGCGCAAGGGGTAGAAGCGCAGTCTGTTGCAAACTGCTATACCGCGATTGAGCAGGGTCTGGAAGTTTTACCAGTACTGAACAAGATTGACTTGCCACAAGCTGAACCCGAACGTGTAATTCAGGAAATTGAAGATATTATCGGGATTGAAGCGACTGAAGCACCGACCTGTTCAGCAAAAACTGGCCTAGGTATTGAAGGTGTACTTGAAACGCTGGTGAATGTCATTCCTGCACCAACAGGTGAACGTGATGCACCGCTGCAAGCGTTGATTATTGACTCATGGTTCGATAACTACCTGGGTGTAGTATCTCTGGTTCGTGTGAAACAGGGTCGTGTTCGCAAGGGCGACAAGATGCTGGTGAAATCGACTGGTCAGACACATATCATCACTTCAGTCGGTATTTTCAATCCGAAGCATACTGAAACCGATATCCTTGAAGCGGGTGAAGTTGGTTTCGTGATTGCCGGTATTAAAGACATTTTTGGCGCACCAGTGGGTGATACCATTACACTGGCAACTACTCCAGAAGTTCCAACACTACCTGGTTTCAAAAAAGTAAAACCACAGGTATATGCGGGCCTGTTCCCAATCGATTCCAGTGATTTTGAACCTTTCCGTGAAGCATTGCATAAACTGCAAATCAATGACTCTGCGCTGTTCTTTGAACCAGAAAGTTCTGATGCTCTAGGCTTCGGTTTCCGTTGTGGCTTCTTAGGTATGCTGCACATGGAGATCGTACAGGAGCGTCTAGAACGTGAATACGATCTGGATTTGATCTCTTCAGCACCAACGGTAATTTATGAAGCAGTGATGAAGAATGGTAATACCATTTACATCGACAGCCCATCAAAAATGCCAGATGGCTCAACTGTTGAAGACCTGCGTGAACCAATTGCAGAGTGTCATATCCTGGTACCACAGGAATACCTGGGTAATGTTATGACCCTATGTATTGAGCGCCGTGGTGTACAAAAAGACATGAAGTTCATGGCGAATCAGGTATCCGTTACTTTTGAAATTCCAATGGCTGAAGTGGTGATGGATTTCTTTGATAAATTGAAATCTTGTTCACGTGGTTTTGCGTCACTAGATTACAACTTTGTGCGTTTTGAAAGTTCATCACTGGTGAAAGTGGATGTCCTGATCAATGGTGAAAAAGTCGATGCACTCGCAATGATCTGCCACCGTCAGGATGCACGTCACCGTGGGATCGCACTGGTTGAAAAAATGAAAGACCTGATTCCTCGTCAGATGTTTGATGTGGCAATTCAGGCGGCCATTGGTGCGCAAATTATTGCCCGTTCTACTGTAAAAGCAATGCGTAAAAACGTATTGGCAAAATGTTATGGTGGTGACGTATCACGTAAGAAGAAACTTCTTGCAAAACAGAAAGAAGGTAAGAAACGTATGAAACAGGTGGGTAGTGTTGAAATTCCACAAGAAGCGTTCTTAGCTGTACTGAAAGTCGAACGCTAATACTATAAGGATAATAAGCCCATGGATTTTGATTTTAATTTGATTCTTGTTCCTGCGACCTTATTTTTCGTCGCGGTCTGGTTGCTGGATAAATTTGTTCTGAAACAACGACAGACCAAAGGCAAGGGCAATGAAAACTTCATTATTACTTGGGCTTATGATTTCTGGCCGGTTTTGGCCGTCGTTTTAGTATTGCGTTCTTTCCTGTACGAACCTTTCAATATTCCATCAGATTCTATGGTTCCAACACTGGAAACCGGTGATTTTATCCTGGTCAATAAATTTGACTATGGTGTGAAATTACCGATTGTAAATACAAAAATTCTGGATACAGGTAGTCCGGAACGTGGCGATGTCGTGGTCTTCCGTTATCCGCCACAACCAACGATTAGCTATATTAAACGTGTAATTGGTTTGCCAGGTGATCATATTGTTTATGATCATGGTCAGTTAACCATTAATGGTGAGAAAGTAGCAAAAGTTCCAGTAGAATTCAGTCGTGAAAAAGATCGCCTGGATACGCCAAATTCGATTTATCATAAAGAAACCATTGGCGAACATACTTTCACTATGCGTGAGCTGGAAGGAGTCAATGTAGCTCGTCAGGCTCCATTCCTTAACTATATAGAAAATGGTAAGTTTTCAACTGAAAATGGTTTATATTGGGAAGTGAAAGTTCCAGAAGGTCATTACTTTGCGATGGGGGATAATCGCGATCAAAGTGCTGACAGTCGTTTCTGGGGCTTTGTTCCGGAAGAAAACTTAACAGGTCGCGCATTCTATATCTGGATGCATAAAGAACCTGGCTTTAAACTGCCATCGTTTAGTCGAAACGGAATAATCGATTAATTATTTCAGTCAGGAAAATAAAAAATGAAACATCAACAAGGTGCTTCGTATATTGGAATTTTGTTTGCAATCGTGGGGTTTGCTTTTCTTGCCAAAGTGGCGATTGCAGTTTGGGGGCCATACTTTGATGATCGTATGGTGGACAATCAGATTGAGGAACTTTTAAAGAGTTCTCCGGCAAATATTGCGCCAGAAAAATTTCGTCAACAGATGGGGCAGCGTTTAGAAATGAACAATATTCGCGATCTGAAGTTTGATGAAATTGCCAAAGTAACCAACACTGATGGTTTACAGGTGCACAAGAATTATGAAATTCGCAAGAATTTTATAATGAATATCGATTTAGTGATGAAGTTTGAGAAAGATTTTGATCAAAGCACAGTCAAAACTAAATGATGAGCGTCTTGCCAAACGGATCGGCTATCAGTTTAAACAAGCTGATCTGTTAAAACTGGCACTGACCCATCGTTCAGTTAGTCATAAACACAACTATGAACGCCTAGAATTTCTAGGCGATTCTCTTTTAGGGATGATCATAGCCAATTATCTCTTTACTGCTTATCCACAGGAAAATGAGGGCCGTCTGACGCGTATGCGTGCGACCCTTGTCCGACAGGAAGCGTTAGGGAAAATTGCCAATGATCTAAAATTGAGTCAGAACCTGATTCTCAGTACGGGTGAGCTGAAATCGGGGGGGCATCATCGTGAGTCTATACTTGCGGATACGGTCGAAGCCATCATTGGTGCGATCTATGTGGATTGCGGTGATCTCACTGTACTACAGGCGATTGTGCTAAAATGGTACGAGCCGTATTTAGACAATATAGAACCAACTGACCAGCTGAAAGACCCTAAATCACGCCTACAGGAATATTTACAAGCACGTAAAAAACCTCTCCCAGTTTACGAGGTTGTAGATATTCAGGGTGATGCCCCGAACCAGCATTTCAAAGTGGAATGCCAGGTAGAAGGCTTGCCGGTCATGGCCGGTGAAGGTTCAAGCCGACGATTCGCTGAACAGGCGGTTGCGGCAGATATTTTAAAACATTTGGAGCATAAGTCTTAATGACTACTCATTCCGATCACATTGATGCTGATCACGAGTCGCAAAGCGACAGCAATGACTTGATTAGTCAATTTTTCAGTGCACAGGGTACTGAAATTCCTTCTGATTATCGTAGCGGTTTCGTAGCGATTGTCGGACGTCCAAACGTGGGTAAATCAACCTTGATGAACCACTTACTGGGCCAGAAACTTTCAATTACTTCACGTAAGCCACAAACCACACGTCATAAAATCGTAGGGATTGATTCACGTGAAAAGTCTCAGGCGGTATTTGTTGATACACCGGGGATGCATAAGAAAGAAGTGCGTGCCATCAATAAAATGATGAACCGTGCTGCGCACTCTGCATTGCGTGATGTGAATCTGGTGCTGTTTGTCGTTGACGCACAGAAATGGACCCAGAACGATGAGCTTGTTCTGGAGAAATTAAAAAATGCGGATATGCCAGTGATTCTAGTGATCAACAAGCTGGACACGTTCGAGAACAAGAATGAGGCCTTACCGCTGATTCGTGAACGTGCCAAACTGATGAACTTTGCTGAAATCGTACCGGTGTCTGCACTCCGTGGTGCAAACCTCGAACACTTACGCGATACGATTGCTAAGTATCTGCCATTCCAGCCACCACTGTATTCACTGGATCAGCTTACCGATCGTTCAGAACGTTTCCTAGCCTCTGAAATTATCCGTGAAAAGATCATGCGTCAGTTAGGTGAAGAACTGCCATACGATTTAACTGTGCAGATTGAATCTTTCAAAACTGAAGAGCCGACCCTGAACGAAAAAACAGGCCGTATGAAGCCGGCATGTACTTATATTGATGCCACCATTTTCGTTGATCGTGCTGGCCAGAAAGCCATTGTGATTGGTGAAAAAGGTTCCAAGCTGAAAAAAATCGGCATGGATGCACGTGTCGACATGGAAAAAATGTTCGAGCAGAAAATCATGCTAACGCTTTGGGTGAAAGTCAAAGGCGGCTGGTCTGATGATGAGCGAGCACTGAAAAGTCTAGGTTATAGCGACATTTAAATTGGACGGGAACGGATCATGATGAAATTTCTGGCAGTCATTGCATGTGTTTTATTCTTGCAAGGCTGTATTCATAAAGTAGTGACCGTTCCTGTCAAAGTTGCCTATAAAACCACAAAGTACGCGGTCAAAGGGACCGCAGCTGTTGTGGGTGCCGCCATTCCTGATGGGGATGACGAAGAAGACGAGAAAAAATCAAAAAAGAATAAAGATTAAAGAAGCGGCCTATGCGTAATGAAGTGCTGCATGGATACTTGATTCATCATCGTAAATATCGCGATCGCAGTCATATTGTGCATTTATTTACCCAAGAGTATGGCCGTATCGACGGGATACTGAGACAAAATCCTCCACCACAATATCAACCCATCAGCCTGCTGACTTCGGGCAAATCTGAACTGAAAAACTTCACCAAATTAGAAATTGTTAATCAGCCGATCTTTTTTTTCGGTGATGCCTTCTTTTCTGGCTTTTATCTGAATGAAATCCTGTTGCGTTTATGTCCGCTTGAAGTGCAAATGCCGCTGACCTTTGCCAAATATGGCGAAACGTTGACCGCCTTGCAAAAACTCTCCGATCAGGAAAATCCCAATACTTATTTAAAACAGGTTCTGCGCCAGTTTGAACATATCTTATTAGAAGAACTTGGCTATGAACTGGATTTTTCAGTCGATGCCAATCAGGCACAAATCAATCCCTTGCAACATTACTATTTTCAGTTGAATGAAGGTTTTATGCCTTCGGCCAAGGCCCTGCGCTCAACCATGTCAGGCCAGCAGATTTTAACAATGCAGCACTATGAAAATGGTAGGGATTTTAATCCAGAACAGTTACAATTACTGACGAAGCTATATCGACAGGTGATCACTGCTTTGCTTGGTGACCGACCACTGAAAAGTCGACAATTGTGGATCCAAAATTCTCAATCTCAATCGTAGTTAGGAAAATATTATGGCTGCATTACTTGGTGTCAATATTGACCATGTCGCAACTTTAAGACAAGCACGTGGTACGACGTACCCAGACCCAGTCAATGCTGCATTGATCTGTGAGCAGGCCGGTGCAGAGGGAATTACCCTGCATTTGCGCGAAGACCGTCGACATATTCAGGATGAAGATGTACGTCGTATGCGTCCGGTATTAACTACCCATATGAATCTGGAAATGGCCGTAACTGATGAAATGGTGGCGATTGCTAAAGAAATCCAGCCGCAGCATGTCTGCTTTGTACCAGAAAAACGTCAGGAAGTGACGACTGAAGGTGGTCTGGATGTGGTTGGTCATTTTGAAGATGTAAAAAAAGCCACCCAGGAATTGTCTGCAATTGGCTGTGATGTGTCGCTATTTATTGATGCAGACATTGCCCAGATTGATGCAGCAGTGGCTTGTGGTGCACCTACAATTGAGCTGCATACAGGTGCTTATGCCGATGCAGCAACACCTGAAGCACAGCAGGCTGAACTAGAGCGTATTATCAAAGGGGCAGAGTATGCGGCTTCTAAAGGTCTGGTGGTCAATGCAGGTCATGGTCTGAACCTAGATAATGTCACTCCAATTGCTGCAATTCCTCAAATTCATGAATTAAATATTGGTCACTCGATTATTGCAGATGCAGTTTTTGTTGGTCTGGCGCAAGCTGTGCAACAAATGAAGGCTGCAATTAAAGCTGCGCGTTAAGATTGCAAAAAATATATGTCAAATATTGATTATGATGAACTGATGAAGCCTGTCATCGGCTTCTTAGGTTGTGAAACTCCAAAAGCCTGGCTCGATGAGGCATTACAGAATCTGGAGATCCTGATGCAGGATCATGCCAACTGTGAGAAGAAAGCAGCCAGTACAGCAATGAACTTGATGTTCCGCTATAGCTTCTTTGTAGATTTACAGGTGAAACTGGCGCAGCTGGTACGTGAAGAAATGCTGCACTATGAGCAGGTGCTGGAATTCATGAATAAGCGTGGCCAGCAATGGATTGGACTCAGTGCAGGGCGTTATGCGGGTGGTTTGCGTAAGGAAATCCGGACCTATGAACCAGAAGCATTAATTGATGTGCTGGTGATAGGTGCTTTTGTAGAAGCACGTTCTTGTGAGCGTTTTTATGCGCTTGCACCGCTGGTGGATGACGAGTTAGGGCGTTACTACCGTTATCTACTAAAATCTGAATCTCGTCATTTTGAGGACTACTTGGCCTTAGCTTTAGATGTAGCCAAAACTGCAAAACTGAAAAATCCGCAAGAAGATATTCAGAGTCGTATTGATCATATTCGGGAAGTGGAAAAGAATCTGATTCTCAGTCCAGATGAAATGTTCCGTTTCCATAGTGGTGTGCCTGCAAAAGCAGCTTAAAAAGCTACTCAATTAAGACATCAAAAAAGATCCTCCAAATCGGGGGATTTTTTATAAATATAAGAGTCTCTGCCTAGCTTATTAATCTATTGAAAGAATTTGAAATAGCCTAAGCATATTATAATTTGATTAGAAGGAAAAACTTGAAGTGCAAGATAGCAAAAGCTGTCGTCAATTTTAGAATAACGACTTATAACAACACATTTGATCAAACGAAAATATAAGCTAATCTAACCAGATAAATAAAAGGGCAGGGTGAGAATATATATGAGATAAGAAGAATTGAATCATTTTATAAATGAAATTTCAGGCAATAAAAAAGCCCGCTTTAATGCTGCGGGCTTTCTTGAATCTGGCTCTCCCACCTGGGCTCGAACCAGGGACCTGCGGATTAACAGTCCGTCGCTCTACCGACTGAGCTATGGGAGAATCTGAATGCGATTATAGAGAGATTTTACCAAGGGTCAAGCAAAAACTGTCATATTTATTACAAATTGCACTTATCTGATTTTAATTTAAACGATTGCATTAAATTCTTAAAAAATGCTTGTCAGAATAAATTTCACTTGCTAGATTGAAAACATAAAGTCGTTTGACCAAATGGTCAAACAGTGTGGATTTAAACCTACTTGCCAGCACAAAAATGGCTAAACCGGAGAAAGCGAATGAATACGCTCACTATCCCTCAAATTTTCTCTCAATTGTCTTTTTATCAAGATCATTATCTCGATATTATTCAAGATTCAGCTCAATACTTTACCCCTGTGGCTGGTGCAGAAATCCGTTTATGGCCCTTGGCGACCAAACAATTGTATCTGGGCGACTTGTTGCAATTATGGTTTGCAGAAAAGTGGCTGGTCGAACAAGAACGCCAATTTAGTTTTGAAATATTCCTAAATACGCCTGAAACTCAGCAAAAAGATTTTTATATTTATGCGCTTGCTGGTAATCTTCTGACCGGATCGAACCAGTCTAAAGTGTGGCAAGCTTCTGCTAAAGAAACTCAGGTACTGAGTGTAGCGAATGTTTCTAAGCATTATTTCGAATATCGGGCATTGACCCAACCAAAACTGGTAAAAGCACCGCAAGGGAAATGGGGCGTACTTTAAGCCTTAAACACCTTAATGATCAGAATTGCGAAAAATCATGCAGGTTGCTGTGGCATGGGCATAAATACGACCTTCGTCATCCAGAATTCGACCTTCGGAAATACCTAGGTTTTTACTGAGATTAATTGATTTTCCGATCGCTTTTAGCTCTTGGTTGTGAGGAATTGGACGGCACATTTTTACATTCAGATCAATTGTGCCATAACCGACACCGGCTTCAAGTAAAGTATGAATCGCGCAGCCTGTTACCGTATCTAAAACAGTTGCGGCAAAACCGCCATGTACACCTCCCATAGGATTCAGATGGCGTTCATCAGCTCTTACAAGAAAGGTCACTTGTCCCGGTTCGACTTCGTTTGCAGACATGGGAATGGTGGTTGCCATAGAAGGCATAGGCAGGTTGCTCTTAAGCATCTCTTGCATAATCTGCAAACCGGAAAGATTCTTGAGATCCATAGTTTGTCCTTATTATTTTAAATACTGAATTTGAATGACAAGTTTAGGCAGATGGTGCTTCGATCAGCAATAAAAAATTGTATAAGGAAATGTACAAAGCCTTTTACTTATAATGAATCCGGTAAAATGATTAAAAATAATAATACCGAGGAAGAATAATCATGAAAGCGAGATGTTTATGCGGTGCAACTCGATTTGAAGTGCAGCTTAGAAATCATGAAGTGGCCGCCTGTCATTGCTCAATGTGTCGCCGCCAGACAAGTGGGCCTCTCATGTCTATTGATATAGAAAATATTCACTTTATTGATCAGCAGCATTTATCTGTCGCGAGCACTTCTGAATGGGCTGAGCGTGGTTTTTGCAATGCTTGCGGTACTTTTATTTTCTGGCGGACCAAAGATCATTCCTTTGCCAATATTAATGTATTTACTTTGGAGCAACTTCCAGAGGATCTGGATTTCAATTTAGAGATTTATGTAGATCATCAGCCAGCTTTTTATTCATTCAATAATCAAACCAAAAAAATGACAGAAAAAGAGGTTATTGCGATGTTTAAGCAACCTGATTCCTGAAAATGAGCATAATGTCTGGTTCCTCTTATTTAATTAAAGAATCCTATATGTTTAAAGCAAAGGTATTATCAGTATGCTTTTCATGCAATAGAAATACTATTCCTGTCATTATCATTTTTTCTTTTTTATATCATTATTAAAAAACTTAAGGAGGGAATTTCAATTTTTGGACTGGTAAATAGTCTGAAAATTGAAAGCATGTGAGTAATTTTTTTATAAAGGATAATAAATATAATGATTTATGGCACAAGGATTGTATGTAATTTTCATTGTATGTCGAAGCCTCAAATAATTCAGTTTGAAAATAAATTTCGAGAAAAGAATTAATAATAGAGTGATCTTGCAATGAAACAGTTTTTGCATCTTTGGGTGCCTATTTTTCTGAGTAATGCCATTATTATGCTGGGTGGTTTATTCGATGTGATCTTCCTGTCACATTTTTCACCCCAGCATGTTGCTGCTATGGCTGTGTGTGTTTCAATTTATTCATTGTGTTTTGTTTCAGGGGTCGGAGTTCTGCAAGGCATGATGCAAGAACTGGCTGAAGCCAATGGGCGTCAGGCTTTTTCTGAAATACAGCAGATTGTGAAACAAAGTATTTTGATTGTACTTACACTATCTGTTTTGGCAGCTTGGTTATTTACCCATGCCACACCCTTATTGAATCTTTTAAAAGCTGATGCTGAACTGCAAGCCCTGATTACACCCTGTTTGTGGTTAATGGCATGGGTAATTCCAGGACATCTTTTATTACGTATTCTATATATTCTGACGCAAACTTGTGGGCAGGCTAAACGTGTATTTTATGCCAATATTTTGTATTTAATCATCAAGGGGTTATTAGGGTATTGCCTGATTTTTGGTGTTGAAGGTTATATCGCTGCTTATGGTGTGCAAGGTGCTTTCATTTCAAGTTTGGTTGCACAGTGGTTATTGTTATTTGTTTATTATTTTGTATTTCTAGAGAAGAAATTACAAATACAGTGGTCAGGCACATTTTTACATTGGGCTACCTTGCTCAAAATTCTCAGAATTGGTGTGCCTAATGGTGTTGTCACGTTTGTGGATGTATTTGCCATAAGTGCGATTGCATTGCTGATTTTACCCTTGGGGGACATCGTTATAAATTCTCATCAAATTATGCTGGGCTTGACGGGATTGATGTTTATGGTGCCGATGTCAATGGGGTCTGCTTTTAGTATTTTGGTATCGACAAAAATTGGCGCAGAACATATTGATTCAGCATGGCAATTAAGCAAAAAAGCAGTTGTAGTTGTTGTGTCGATTGGATTCTGCCTCGCTAGTTTTGTATGGATTTTTCAGAGTGGGATTATTACTTTATTTAGTGGTGATCAGCAGGTATTGGCTGTGGCATTCAGTTTGATGATGCTCGTGTGTTGGATGCATATCTTTGATGCCATTCTGGTAATTAGTGTCAATATGCTGCGCTGCTGGAAAGAAGTGGTATTGCCCATGTTTATTTTTACAGGTGCAGTTTTGGTACTTGGTTTAGGTGGAGGTTGGTATGTTGCCTATCATCCTATTTCATTTATGAATATTGGTTTCAATGCCTTGGGAATTCATGGCTTTTGGTGGATGCTGGCTATTTCATATACCTTCGCTGCATTGATGTGCTTGCTGTGCTTGGCACTTAAATACCGTAAGCATATACAAACTGCATAAAAAAACCCGCGATCATCGCGGGTTTTTTCATCTAATCAATTAGATTATTTTGCAGCTTTTTCAGCTTCAATCGAAGCAATTGCTTCGTCTACGCCTTCGATAGAATCAGCAGCTTTTTTGATACGTGCAAGTGCATCAACTAATACTTCGTCAGCAGTTGCGTAAGAGATACGCATGAAGCCGCCTAGACCGAATGCATCACCAGGAACAACTGCAACACCAGTTTCTTCCAGTAACCAAGCAGAGAATTCTGTGCAAGAGTTCAGACCTTTTGCACGAATCAATGGTTTGATGTTTGCGTATGCATAGAATGCACCGTCAGCAGGTAGGCAAGAAATACCTTTAATGTCATTCAAGCCATTCACAACCAGGTCATGACGACGTTTAAACGCTTCAACCATTGGTACAAGAACATCTTGAGGACCATTCAATGCAGCTTCTGCAGCAACTTGTGAAATAGAAGTTGGGTTAGAAGTTGATTGAGACTGGATTTTTTTCATCGCACCGATCAGTTTAGCAGGGCCCGCTGCGTAGCCGATACGCCAGCCAGTCATTGCATAGGCTTTAGACACACCGTTTAATACGATAGTGCGGTCGTACAGGTCTGGGGCAACAGTTGCGATGTTGTAGAATTCATCTTCCCAACGGATTGGTTCGTACATGTCATCAGATGCGATGAATACTTCTGGGTATTTACGCAGTACTGCTGCTAAAGCTTCTAATTCAGCTTTAGTGTAGATCATGCCAGTCGGGTTAGAAGGGCTGTTTAATACCACTAAACGAGTTTTGTCAGTGATCGCAGCTTCTAATTGCTCAGGAGTAATTTTAAAACGTTGTTCTTCACCACATTTCACGATTACTGGTGTACCTTCAGCAATGATCACCATATCTGGATAGCTTACCCAGAATGGAGCAGGGATGATCACTTCATCACCTTTGTTTAACAAAGCAAGTGCCAAGTTAAAGAAAGACTGTTTACCACCACAAGAAACCAGGATTTGGTTCGCTTGATAATCAAGGTTATTGTCACGTTTTAATTTAGCAATAATTGCTTTTTTAAGACCTGGCGTACCATCAACAGCGGTGTATTTGGTGAAACCGTTGTTAATTGCTGCAATTGCTGCATCTTTGATGTGTTGAGGGGTATCAAAATCTGGCTCACCTGCGCCCAAACCAATAACGTTGTGACCAGCAGCTTTCAGTTCAGCAGCCTTGTTTGTCACAGCAAGCGTAGGGGACGGTTTGATGGCATTCACACGATCAGAGAGACGTACGTCCACGGCAGTATTCCTTCTTATAGGGATTAAAAAATAAAAAGCACATTATCTTAGCCTAAAATGGTGCACATTGGGCAAAAGAATTTGGAAAAATATACGAAAAAAATGCTGAATCAGTGCAACCTTATCTTGAACATCGATAGGCAGTTTAGAGAGACATGAACTAAGAATGTACTTTGAGGATGAGAATAATAGGTGAAATTTAAACTAAAAATGGCCACTTTAAAGTGACCATTTATATGAGGAAGTGTTGTTGTTATGCACTAAAACGTGACAAATCTTCTTCAGGACGAGCAGTCAGCACTTCAATGCCATTTTTTGTTACTAAAAGAGTGTGCTCATATTGAGCCGATAATTTATGGTCTTTAGTGACCACAGTCCATTTATCACCCAACAGTTTAGTTTGCCAAACACCGGCATTCACCATAGGTTCAATCGTAAAAGTCATACCTTCTTCAAGCACCATACCGGTATCTGGCTGACCATAGTGCAGAACTTGTGGTTCATCATGGAAAGTCGTACCGATGCCATGGCCACAGTATTCACGAACAACGCTAAAACGTTCAGATTCAACATATTTTTGAATCGCATGGCCGATGTCACCAATGGTAGCACCTGGTTTCACCACAGCCATACCACGATACATGGCTTCTTGAGCGACTTTGCATAGACGGTTGGCCAGAATTGAAGTTTCACCACCCACGATGTACATCATATTGGTATCCCCATGGAAACCATCTTTGATGACAGTGACATCAATATTTAAAATATCGCCTTTTTTTAGGATCTTGTTTTCAGATGGGATCCCGTGACAGACCACATGGTTTACAGATGTACAGATTGTATGCTGGAAAGCAGGGCGGCCAGGCGCTGCACCATAACCTAAACATGCAGGAATGGCATTCTGCACATTTACAATATAGTCATGACAAATCGTATCCAATTCCAGTGTCGTTACGCCGGGTTTGATATGCGGTTTGATCATATCCAACACTTCTGCAGCCAGTCGTCCAGCGATACGCATCTTTTCGATATCTTCAGCGGATTTGATTAAACGACGGGGAGCTTGATAAGTTGTGTTCATGATCTCTAAAAACTTTTGGAAATTTGTATGTGACTATGGTATAAATAGCCGCCCATTTTATCAAATGCTTTTTCGTGAATATATTTGCGACGCTGATTGAATGGTGTATTAAAAATCCGCACATATATCGTCACATTACTCTGGGTGCCCGCAAGGGTGGAGAATGCGGATATATGGAGGCCTAACCCAAACTTTAAGGTAAAGAAAATGGCAGATTACAACGTAAGCATGCGCGACCTTCTACAAGCTGGCGCGCACTTTGGTCACCAAACTCGTTTCTGGAACCCAAAAATGCGTCAATACATCTTTGGCGCGCGTAACAAAATTCACATCATCAACCTTGAGCACACTGTTCCTGCGTTAAATGATGCTTTGAACTTCGCTAACCAATTGGCTAGCAAAAAGAACAAAGTTTTGTTCGTTGGTACTAAACGTGCTGCTTCTGCAATCATCCGTGAACAAGCTCAACGCGCTGGTCAACCATATGTAGATCACCGTTGGTTAGGTGGTATGTTGACGAACTGGAAAACTCTTCGCCAATCTATCAACCGTTTAAAAGACCTTCAAACTCAATCTCAAGACGGTACTTTCGCTAAACTTACTAAACGTGAAGCTTTAGAACGTAGCCGTGAGATGGAAAAACTTGAACGTGCTTTAGGCGGCGTTAAAAACATGGGTGGTTTACCTGACGCATTATTCGTAATCGACGTTGATCACGAAGCGATTGCAATTAAAGAAGCTAAAAACCTTGGTATTCCTGTAATCGGTATCGTTGATACTAACTCTAACCCAGACAACGTAGACTACGTTATTCCGGGTAACGACGATGCGATCCGTGCAGTAACACTTTATGCTTCTGCTATGGCTGATGCTATTCTTGCTGGTAAAGAATATGCTCAATCACAAGCAAATGCACAAGCTAAAGCAGAAGAAGCTCCTGCTTCTGAGGCTTAATGCGTTAGACGCTAGCTTGTCATTTTTGCGACACGTGATGGTGGCAAAGTAAGCGTTATGTATGCAGGCGGCCCATGAGAATCCTCTGGGCCGTTTCTGTTCTAAAAAGAATTCATTTTCTACCGAATTTAGGAGATAAACATGACTGCAGTTACAGCAAGCATGGTTAAAGAACTGCGTGATCGTACTGGTCTAGCAATGATGGAATGTAAAAAAGCTTTGACAGAAGCTGGTGGTGACATCGAATTAGCGATCGACAACCTTCGTAAATCTGGTCAAGCAAAAGCAGCTAAAAAAGCTGGTAACATTGCTGCTGACGGCGCGATCACAATTGCTCAAGAAGGTAACAAAGCAATCCTTCTAGAAGTAAACTGCCAAACTGACTTCGTTGCTAAAGACGAAAACTTTGCTGGTTTCTCTGCGAAAGTTGCTGCTGCTGCACTTGCTGCAAACGAAACTGACGCTGCTAAAATCGCTGAACTTAAACTTGAAGATGGCGCTACTGTAGAAGAAGCTCGTATTGCGCTAGTTCAAAAAATCGGTGAAAACATTCAAGTACGTCGTGCGAAAATTGTTGAAGGTGAAAACCTTGCTGTTTACAAACACGGTCTTCGTATCGGTGTTGTTGTATCTTACTCAGGTGATGCTGAAACTGGTAAAGGCTTGGCAATGCACATTGCTGCATTCAACCCGGTTGCTGTAAATGCTGAACAAGTTCCTGCTGACCTTATCGCGAAAGAAAAAGAAATCGCTGAAGCAAAAGCACTTGAATCTGGCAAACCAGCAAACATCGTTGAGAAAATGGTTGTAGGTTCTGTTGAGAAATACCTGAACGAAGTTGTTCTTGAGCGTCAACAATACGTAATCGACAACGACAAGAAAGTTGCTGAAGTTCTTAAAGCGACTGGTACTACTGTTGCTAACTTCGTTCGTTTCGAAGTGGGTGAAGGTATCGAGAAGAAAGCTGAGCTTTCTTTCGCTGAAGAAGTTGCTGCTGCTCAGGCTGCTGCAAAATAATTTGGTAACGAATTAGAAAAAAGCCCCGAATGGGGCTTTTTTTATGACTAAATAAAGAATGATCAAGGGGGAATTATGGCAAATAAAACCCATATGGGGATCGGGGCTGTCATTGCACTTTTGGTGGCTGCTTATTTAGGTCTGGATTTATCAGAATCTAAACAACAGACCAATACTTTTGTACCTTCAGCAGAAGTTGCGATTCAACAGCAGACTCATGTTCAAAAAAGTACGCATAAGCTTTCTGATGATACCCAGCGTATAGAGCAAGCTTACCAGCAAAGACAAAGTGATCTTCAGGTTCAGGCAAGCGGTAAGGTGATAGCATTATTAAAAGATGATAATGAAGGTTCCCGTCATCAGAAATTTATTCTGGAGTTATCCACTGGTCAAACTGTATTGGTTGCGCACAATATTGATCTGGCACCACGCATCCAGAATATTCAAAAAGGGGATCAGGTTGTGTTTTTTGGTGAGTATGAATATAGCGAAAAAGGCGGGGTGATTCATTGGACCCATCATGATCCATCCAATAAGCACATCATTGGTTGGTTAAAACACCAAGGAAAAACCTATCAATAAGGGAATTTTCCTTGGTTTTATAAATGTAATGATATTACATACACTTTAAGCGCACTGTATTGCCTCAGATTGACGAGATTTCCATTTAGGTAGGACTTTGCCTAAATAGGCATCCATGCACCATAACGGGCCAATGAGAAGGAATTGAAGGTCTTTGAAGAAAGAAGGCTTTTTACCTTCGACTTTGTGTCCATAAAATTGCCCAATCCAGGCAAAAACAAACAAGGCTATAAAGAAGCCCACACCTATAGGTAAAACCCAGATGAACCAGGCCATCATCAGTGTTAGAGCTGCCATTGCCACAGCCAGTACGATATCTAAACGTGCATAAAACACAAAAGCCAGAACCAGGAGCAGGGCAGTTAGTAAAGCGCTAAAGTGCGCCATGATGCCAATAATGGAAAAATAGATGGTAGGCACGCAGACCCAATGGATCAGTTTGTTGGTTTTGTTTTGATGACTTTCACTATATTCATCTAACCATTCGGATATTGTTTTCATTCTATCGCTCCCATCCATGAACGTACTGTCAGTTTTTAAAATATAAAACAGTTTGGAGGTATGGTCAAAATGAAATCGATAGCGGGTGAGTAAAAGCTCATGAAGGCTCATACCTGAATGGAATAACATCGACAGTATTAAGGATAAAAGTAGTTCGAATTCTTACTCTACATCACCAAATAAAAAAGCCACATGACTGTGGCTTTTGAGTTAAACGTAGAGCGGTCAAATCTTATGAGTTTGGCCCATCTACACGCTCAATATTGACATGTGCAGTACCAGCATTGGTAATACCAAGCTGTTTAGCAGCACCGTAAGATAAATCTAGAACACGGTTGCCATGGAATGGACCACGGTCATTAACCTTCACGACAACACTCTTACCATTGTTTTTGTTAGTCACGCGGATAAAGCAGTTTAATGGCAGGCTACGGTGTGCAGCAGTCATTGCATTCATATCGAATGTTTCACCACTAGCAGTTTTACGGCCATGGAACTGACGGCCATACCAAGATGCTGTACCTGTCTGACTGAATTTACGAACTGTGTTTGAAGCAACATTGTTCAGTTTCTCAATCACTGAAGGCTCTTCTGCAGGAATTGCAATTTTTGCTGCAATGGTTTGACGACGAACTTTATCGCCAGAACGCTCAGTGATTGAAAGGCTGTTCAAATTTGTGAAATTTGAATTGAAGCTTTGAGCTTCTTTATTTAATACACGCGCTGCAAGACGCGAATTGTCATGATCATTATTGAATGATGACGACTGAACCATATCTGCTTGCGATTGCGTTAGGGTAACGGTCGCGGCAATGGCCATAAAATACTTCAGAAAAGAAGAATGCATTGAATCAACTCCTAACAGCATGTTTCATTAGATTGGGCCTAAGTAGCTGATAACCCTATAAACATGCCTGATATTTAACTTATGCAACTACATTTAACGAATTGGATAATATTCATGCTGGCAACTGGCTGTCTAGTATTTAATTAAAATAGTTAAAAAAAGTACGCAAAATAAACAATGAGTGATTAAAAAATAATCAATATTGTAACAAGGCGTAAAAAATGCCTAAAATTTAGGCATTTTGTTTAATAAAAATCTTGACTTTAATAGTATGTAGTAATTTTTACTGTTATCGGCTCGTAATTTCTGTACCTAAAAGCCACAATGCAGTGGCATACATACGACTACGATTGTACGTGGTAATCACTTGAAAATTCGGATAAGTAATATAGTAAATCGGTCCGTAATTTTCTTGTAATTGAATGACATTGACCATATCAAGATCATCAATACGAACAATCGGATTCATCGGACTGATTCCTTGGGTTTTGATTACTCCATAAGGTGTTGGCTGAGTCAGATCTTTGGCGATGACAGAATCAGGATTCGAACCGCTATAACGGGCAGGGAAGGCAATTGGCTGATCACGTTGCCAGCCATTTTGAGCCAGATAGTTTGCAATTGAACCAATCGCATCTACCGCAGAATTGCGCAGATCGATATGGCCATTGCCATCATAGTCGACCCCATACTTTGGAATATTACTTGGCATAAACTGCGGATAGCCCACAGCACCTGCATAAGAACCCACGATCGAGGATGCTGACACACCATCTTTATATGACCATGCGATCAATGCCGCCAGTTCATCCTGGAAGTATTGCGCACGACGTTCATAACCAAAGCCAAGAGTTGCCAGTGCATCACGGGTCACAAATGAACCCTTGTTGCTGCCAAAACCGGTCTCTACCCCCAAAATACCCAAAATGATCGATTGTGGTACACCAAACTGCTGCTCAGCGCGATTTAGTGTTGCAGCATATTGCTGCTTGAAACGTACACCACGTTGAATCGTACCTTCAGACAGAAAATTGGTCTTATAGGCATACCAAGGCTTACTTTCACCTGGACGATTCATGATATTGATAATATTTGGAAGATTTTTTGCTCCCGTCATTGCACTGTCTACTTGCTGGGCACTTAGACCATAGGTCTGCATAGTGTTTTGCTTGAAACTGGCATAAGAGGGATGATATTGAAAATCGTTGGCCAGGCTTAAACTACTGAGTCCGAATGCACTGACAAGGATCGAAAGCTGCTTCAATTTTTTATAAAAATTCGATTTCAACATCTTGGTATGATTTCCAATTTTTTGATAGGTTTGTGGCTATGTCATTTGAATCGTGCCATGAAAAAGATCAATTCACTTTTCTCAATTTTCTGGCATTAGAGGCAATATTAAAGATAACATTCTGATGAATAGGAGTCATATAAACTCCCTTAAAAATAGGAAAGGGTTGGTTGTTTTTTCAGCATTTTGTATTTTAGTTCACAATAACTGTAACAAGCTATTTCTTAAGCCACAAAAAAGCCTGACCGAAGTCAGGCTTAATCTGCATTATTTGAATAAATATGCGGCTTTATTCAGTAAAGAATAGGGTGTCGTGATATTCTGCCATTGCCTGAAGTTCATCCTTATTTAAATTCAGGATGATTTTATCTGCTGCAATATTAATCGCTTTGATTACCGCTGAAGCACCAATATCAGCAGCCTTGCGTTTAATCATGCCTAAATCTAAGGTTTTATTAAAGTCGACCATGAAATGACGTACAGTCGCTTCACCAAACTGTTTGTACAGATTGCTGAGACTCTGCTTATCGACACTTTGGCCAGCTTTTAATTCTGCATAATGGTGTTTTAGATTGGTGACCAGATTGGCATCCAGTGATTCACCAATACGGAAATTTCCTTCCGGATCTTTAAACAGGCTGCGTTCAGAAAAAGCAATCGACTCCTTGACGACTTCATTTGGTGCTTTACTCAGTAACTGTTTCAGTAACACTGCCACAGTAGACTTGATATAGCCTGCCAGTTTTTCTGCCGTATCGCGTTTTTCGCTTGCAGGAAAACGGCGTACCAGTTCCGTGAGAATTGCATCAATAATTTCATCATTAATCATTAATGCAGTTTTATCCCGCAGTGGATAAAGCGGTTCACTCGAGTTTTTATTTTTCTGTGCAGTCTGAATTGTATTTAATAGTTCTGCAGAAGGAATAAAACCAAAAAAAGGCATTCTTAAACCTCAATGTTTTTTATTGTCGCGCTAAACGAATAGGGCGAGGCATCCATGTGGAATCCGATACACGACAAGGGTTGATATCCAATCCACCACGGCGTGTATAGGTCGCATATACCATCAGCTTTTCCGGTTTCAGATTTTGCCAGATATCGGCAAACATCTGTTCCACACATTGTTCGTGAAAACCGTTGTGCTGACGATACGAAATAATATAAGCCAAAATACTCTTATAACAAGGTCTTTTGCCCTGATAGCGTATAAATACTGTACCCCAGTCCGGTTGTCCAGTGACTGGGCAGTTACTTCTTAATAAATGTGAATAGAGTTGTACTTCGATATTTTCATCGCTGTACTGATCTAAAGACAATAAAGAAGCATCTGGATGATTTTCCAGGCGTTCCGGAGTCAGGTCATCAATACAGATACCTTCAGGCTTGGAAATTTCAAGTTCATCAACATGGAAAAGATCCAGTGTGATTTCAGCACCGGCAGCTTTTGAGAGGTCCTTTTCTACAGTTGCAATAAAGGCCTCTTTTGAATCAAACTTGGCAAAGTTCAGGCTATTGAAATAGAGCTTTAAAGACTTTGATTCAATGAGATTTGGGGAAGATGCTGGCAGGGTAATTCGACCAATAGCCACTTGAGGTATGCCGGCAGAATTTAACCATGAAATTTCAAAAACATGCCACCAGTCTTTGCCTTGCTGAATAGCTTCAATATGGGCATATTTTTCACGGGCAGGCGCACGAGAAATCGGGAACAAAATATCGGGTTGATACTCTGTTGGGTAGTTGGTGTCTTTACCAAGGAGAGAATGTTCTACACTCATTATTCACGCATTCCTGAACCACGAGACAATAAATAGTAAGCAATACCGTAAAGCACGGCACACCAGAAAGTAATCACGACCAATGAAACGGAAACATTGACATCACTATGACCTAAAATGCCGAAACGGAACGCATTGACCATATACACGATCGGGTTAACTAAAGAGAGATTTTGCCAGAACGGACTTAAGGCTGAAATCGCATAAAATACACCGCCTAAATAGGTCAGTGGTGTAAGTACAAAAGTCGGGATGATCGAGATATCATCAAAAGATTTGGCATAGACAGCATTAATAAAACCGCCTAGAGAGAATAATAGCGAGGTAATGAGTACTGTATATATAGTCACAAACCAGTTAGTAATATAAAGGTCTGCAAAAAACAGGCTCATGGCACTGACAATAATGGCAACAAACAGACCACGAATTACACCACCCAATACATAGCCCCATAAAATGGCATGTAAAGGTACCGGGCTCATAATTAGCTCTTCAATGCTTTTCTGAAATTTTGAGCTAAAGAAGCTGGAAGAAACGTTGGCATAACTATTAGTAATCACCGCCATCATAATCAGACCAGGGACAATAAACTCCATATAACTATAGCCGCCCATTTCCCCAATACGTGAACCGACCAGATTACCGAAGATCACGAAATATAGACTCATGGTAATTGCTGGTGGCAGCAGAGTTTGTGGCCAGATCCGCATAAAACGGCGAACTTCTTTATGAACGATGGTATATAAGGCGACGCCGAGCTGATTTATATTCATTGTACAGCTCCATCCAGATTTTTCTCGACCATTTTCACAAATAGTTCTTCTAAGCGGTTTGACTTGTTACGCATACTGCGTACCTGAATGTTTTGTGATTCCAGTAACTGGAACAGATCATTCATACTGTGTGCTTTATCCAGTGTCACTTCTAGGGTCATTGGATCAACTAAATTAAATTTCACACCAATAATTTCAATATTTAATGGCTCAATAGGCGCAGCCAGATCGAAGATAAAGGATTCTTCATTAAGCTGATTCAGGAAGTTCTTCATAGTGGTATCTTCTTTGATCACACCACGGTCGATAATCGCAATCCGACGACACAACATCTCTGCTTCTTCCAGATAATGAGTCGTTAAAATAATAGAAGTACCATTACCGTTCATTTCATTAAGAAAATCCCACATGGAACGACGCAATTCGATATCTACACCGGCGGTCGGTTCATCCAGAATCAATAATTTTGGTTCATGCATCATCGCACGGGCAATCATCAAGCGGCGTTTCATACCACCTGAAAGCATACGAGCTTGAGTAGAGCGTTTTTCCCAAAGACCCAGTTTATTTAAATATTCTTCAGCACGCGCTTGGGCAATTTTTTTAGGAATACCGTAATAACCGGCTTGAGTGACCAGAATATCAAAGGTTTTTTCAAACTGGGCGAAGTTAAATTCTTGGGGTACCACGCCTAAACATTGTTTGGCTTCAGAAGGGTGGGTATCCAGATTGTGACCAAAAATTTCAACGGTTCCAGAAGTTTTTCTTGTTAATGAACTGATAATACCAATAGTAGTGGACTTGCCCGCGCCATTAGGTCCTAACAGGGCATAGAATTCACCTTCAGGTACAGTTAAGTTAATTCCTTTAAGTGCCTGAAAACCATTTCCATAGGTCTTCGACAAATCCCTTAATGTCAGCGCATCAGTCATAGAGATCTCAAATGGTGAAAAGTTGAGATATTGTGAGTGATCTTGCAGAATAAACCAAGTCATTCACATGGAATTCTCTGTTGCTGTTTTGGCACACTGTATAAAGGATAGGCATAAAAATAACGAAGTTATAGATAGTTGCTTTACCTTATGCGAATTTTTGTTATGATGTGCGCATTCCAAAAAGCTGCGGCCATAGCTCAACTGGATAGAGTACAGGTCTCCGAAGCCTGTGGCGTGGGTTCGAGTCCCGCTGGCCGCACCATCATTTTATAAGTTCACTTTCCTCATTAGATTAAAAAATCAATTTCAGATCTATAAAATAAATTATGGATTCTCTTCCTCTTCATCCTGATGTTTTTGACGTATTTGATCTCTTTTAACCTGAGGGTCTTGATTCACCCCTAACTGACCGCGTTGAATCTCTCGATCCTGTTTCTCTTGTGGATCTAATTCTTCTTCTGGAAACTCTTCATTCAGTTCTTCATCTGGTTTAGCCATCGGGAATTACCTCTTGTTGAGAATATATATATGTATAAGTCGCCCTAGTCCTTTAATTCTATACCCTAGTCCGTTAATTCTAATAAAAGTGGATGAATTACATTGTTGTATTTAGAAATGATTTGATTCTAGGTATTGTTGCGAATGTAAGATTACTTTTGTAATTGAAAAATTCTTCAAGGTAGATAGAAGTAAATGAAGATTTAAGTAAAAATATAAGTTTTATAAATTAATTTATTCTAAGTTCATAGTTCATGTAATTCATCATGCTATAAATATATATGCCACTATTTTCATCATTTAACACAACGGTTAGAAATAAGTCGTTATATGATGAAGCCTTTGTTACGACCCAATCATAATTATCCTAAATTTTTTGCATGCTTAAATGATGTATTTTGCCAATTTTTTAAAGCTAAAAATTGGAATTTTTCATAAGAATTGATACACATTTGAGAATTCTAACTTTATATATCTCATTTGAGAAAATGAAAAGAAAAAATCCTTAAATAAAAAAATGATATGTTGATTTAAGTTGTTGAAAATAATAATTTAATATTGAAAATTTTATTTTTGGAAAGAAAGTTAGATAGCTAAAATTTTAGAAGGAATATCCTCAGCAGAAAATTTTTATCAAATAATAATTTATAAAATTTTAAAAATATTATTTACAAATTGCATACAAAGTGGAATGATTATACAATTAATTAGGGGATTTTTTATGCAAATTCTACAAATTGGGCTGTTGTTAATTCTTCTTATATGTGCTCTCACATCCATTATTGTAGGTGTAATCCTCAGTGATTTTATATTTGGAATAATCGGTCTATTGTCCATTGTGGCTGCAAGCCTAGTCTTACAAGCGTGTAAAAACAGCTTAAAAGATCCTTTCAGGACGAAGGAAAGATGATCTATTTCATGTAAAGATAAAAATACTAGGGAGGGGGAAAGAGGCTTCTTAAAATCAGTAATGCATCATTTAATAAGATGAAGAAAATAAATCTAAAAAATAGAAATAATAAGGGGTTAATAATGAACATACTAAAAATGGGATTAGTTGGTGTTTTCATCCTTCTTGCTGTAATTGCCTTGATTACAGGATTTATTCATCAAGAAGTGCGTTTAGTAATTATTGGAATTTTATTAATTGTAGCATCACTACTCATGTCAATCTTGGCTAAAGAAAATGCAAAACAATTATTCATGATTAAAGGTCAATAGCATATATTGACCAAAAGCACTTATCTTCTCATGTATACTTAAGTACAGGAGAAAGAATAGGAACCTAGTCATATAGAGTAGTTTTTCTCTTAAAAATTAGTATCTTATTCTCACAATAAAAATGAGACATAGATATGAAAAAATTATTATTCATTGGGTTGATGATTGGGGCTTCTTCAGTTGCTGGAGCGAATACACCTTTAGCTATTCAATATGGTAATCCTGCTCCAAAAGATAAAGCAGTGATTACAACTACACCTTATCATGCTCAAGAAAACCTAATAAGTCAGTACTCTTTAGCTTTCGGCTACGCTGGTTCAAAAATAGGGTCGGACAGTTTTTTGGGTACCGAATCATTCGATGGGCTGTTTATTAAGGGTGAATATCAATCCCATCCAACGGCCAGCTTATGGGCCGAATATAAATTTTAAAGTTCAGATATTGATTACAATCAAGTTGCAGTTGGGATAAAAAATAAATTTCTGGAAAATGATCAGCTTTATTCAGCAGTTTCTATAGGCTTAGGAATGAGCTGGGTAGATGAAAGTGAAACGGATGCAGATCTTGGTCGAATCGATCTTGAATTGGATTATTTTACAATTCCCGTTGCATTGGAGGTCGGTTATAAAGTTGCTCCTGAAGCAGATTTAATTGGATCTTTTGGTTATCAATGGATGTTTAACCGTGATGCCAAGATTTGCATGAATGGCGCATGTGTCTCTGGCAAGAGTGATGATCTGGATTTGAATGGGGTTACTTATCAATTTAGTTTTCGCTATTACTTTTAGTGGCTAATCAATCGCCTTAATAGCGAACTCTTTTACTTAAGACTTGAAATTATATTTAGATAAAATTATTCATTTTTCACATAAATAAAGAATATTTTTATTAAAATTTAAATAGATAGGATGTAGGGATAGAAAAGAATAGAGTTTTTTTATAGTGCTTTATTGATCCAGCCAAAATATTCTAATCTGCTTTTGAAAAAGTACAATTTAAATATTGTATAAGTCTTCTTTTAGAAGTGTAAAAGCGTATTGTTGGTAAAAAAAATCCTGCTATATTGAACTCATGGTAGGTCATAAAACGAAACGACGCTACCAATAAGTTGGACGGATCAATGACAGTTAGTTGAGCTCGAACTTAGGTTCAGGCAATAAATCTAGCACTAGCCATCCAACACAGAGCCCGCAGTGATGCGGGCTTTTTAATACAAAATTCTAAGCGAGAGTTATTAATAATTTTGACTCTTTTATTCGTATGGCACATTCTTCATTAGCGGCAATATATAGTCGATAAAAAGTGCTCGCTAAAAAATCTTACATATTCGTTTGAAAGCCTTTCAAATAACTATGTTATAAGAATTCAGACAAGCAAATTTAATAATGCCAATAAAGGGAGGTATGACGATGACAAAAGATTTAATTGAAGTGCAAGTCAAAAACCAGTATGGCAAAATTCTGAATGTAAAAGCATTACTACGTGCTGGCGCTCAGCATAGTGATCCGTCCCAGCGTTTGGAACAGCAAGTCGAATATATTGTCGTGGATGATGAAATTATCCGGCCAACGATTGAACTGTTATTTGCCAGTGAGCAGACCGACTGTATCTATCGTGTTTTAGAACCTAAATAAGGATCCGGGATTCATTATGCTGCTTTGCGACCCTTAAAAAAAGATATAGCTCATCCAATGATGAGCTTGATTTTGATATCTTAGTTCAGCTTCTTTATAAATAGTTTGATGCAGAATAAAAACTGATAAATTTAATTCAAAGAGATTGGATAAATTCCTATCATTTCTCAGTTTCTTAATTTTTTATGTTATATAGCATCAAGCTATCTACATAGATGATCTAAATGAACTTCTTCAAAAATACGCTCTGAGAAAAGCATTATTTCAGAAAACTTTTAATGTGACATTTACATCATAACGGTCAAACTCGTCCAGAATCTGATGAAGTGTTTGCTGTCCGAGTTCATCTGCAGGCCTAATATGTACTTCCTGATTGGTCGCGCTGTCAAAACATTCAATTGTTTGAATTAGCCAATGATGTTCGATTGAACTCTTTTGAATTAATACCCGTCGTGGCTGTAATGCGTCACTGATCTGGCGGGGCAGTACATAAGTAATCGCAAGTTGTATAGTGTCCAATTCTTCAGCTGGACTCAAAAAAGTGATTACCCAATTGCCCACTTTACTGAGCTGCATGGGATTATCAAAGGCATCGAATTCGAGATAATATTGCATGGGAAGAAAGAGGATTAATTTATATTATTTCCTATATGCACCTGTTTAGAGGGGGTGTTCTATCACGCTAAAGTATAAGAACAGCTAGATGCAAGAAGTGATTAAATATTAAATTATTAAAAATCAATAAATTAATATTGATTTGTATCTGTTTTTATTCTGGATATCGATTAGTTAAGAGCTTTAAAGACTAAGATAGTCATCTATAAAATACTTTATTTCACTTACTGAATAAAACAAAACATGATTATTTAAAAATCCCTCTCCATATTTAGAGAGGGAAGAAAAGATTTCATTTATAGCGTAAGGATCGCGGTATTTTCCAATGCTTTGCGTAGATAAGGATCTAAGTCGTCCTGGCGAAGTAACCACTGAACATAGTCAGCAGGAAGATCGGCAATCGCAGTGCCACGGTGCTTACCAAAATTGATGGTCCGTGGAATACGCGCATCTTCAGATGCCTCATAGAGTTCTTCAATACTGCTGATTTTCAGGTGATGCACAATATGCATCAGGATATTTGCAGTCAAAATGATATCCATATCGGCGCGATGGGCTTTACGGATCATTTCCCGGGCGCGTTCGCTGCCTTTGGTAATCATATAGATTAATGCAGAGATATTATGCGCTTCAGCCTCTGGCCAAACTCGGCGGGCGAGAGCAAGGGTGCAAATTGCTTTAATATTCGATGAATCGACGCCACATTTTTCTAAGGCACGAATATCATAATCAATATTATGGCCAATGATATAAGTGGTTTCTTGCGGGAGTTCAAAGCTGCTGTAATGCGGTTGTCCTTCCAAATCGGACTGCAGAATATGATGTACGGCCATTGCGGCAAAGGAAATCGGTTCGTCGCATGAATAAAGCTGATCAAACAAGCGACTTTTATCCAGACTGATTTTATGGTCTATGATCTCTACAGGCGCATAGGCAATTTCAATGGGTTGACCATTCAAGGTATGGGTTTCAGTATCGAGAATGATAGCCTGCATGACGAGAATATGCCTGAAAAAAAGTGGATATCAAAATCTAACATTATTGTTTCGATCCTGACAATTGAAATGCCGGATTTCAACTTTAATTGCAGACTTTTTGACTGATATAGAATATTTGTAATCTACACTTATAAATAAAAGTTTTCAAAGTTTCTGTAAATATTTCCAAAACTTAAATTTATCGTGTTGGAATGGTCATAAATTAAATCGCTATTTATTAGAAAAATAACAAAATAATCTCTTGTATTTAATGAAATAACTTGGGAAATTATTGTCTAGTTTTATCAATGGATAAAGATAAAACTATAAAAATCATGAGAGATAATAATTAAGACAAGGATAAGATCGATGAAACGTCATGTATTGACTGGTTCTCTACTCGCGCTGAGCGTAGCTTTAACTGCCTGTAATGATAGCGATGATGATCGTTATTATGAATCCAAACCCGCTATTCCCGTAAATAATATCGACAATCCAGTCGTAACCACACCTGTAGCCTATACCAAAACAGATCTGACTGCTGTTGCCGATGAGAGCGTGGTCATGACCTATAAGATGTTAGGTATTAATAATAAGGAAACCCAAGCGACGGCACTGCTTTTTACTCCAAAAGGAACGCCTCCTGCAAAAGGTTGGCCGATAGTGGCATGGGCACATGGTACGACGGGTGTGGCCGATCAGTGTGCACCAAGTCGCAATGAAATAAATTCTTATATCAAAAATATGATTGCCGGATTCCTTCAAGCGGGATATGTGGTCGTTGCGCCTGATTATGAAGGTTTGGGTGAGCCGGGTGGAAAAGAACTTCATCCTTTCCTTAACCTTAAGAGTGAAGCTTATTCGATTACCGATGCTGTCGTCGCAGCAAAAGACTATTTAGGTTCGGATGCCTCTAATCAGTGGATGGCAGTCGGTCATTCTCAAGGTGGTCAAGCGGCTTTAGGCGCTGCCCAATATGCAGCACGTGCTTCTCAAATGACTTATAAAGGTACGGTAGCTTTAGCTCCTGCTTCTAATTTCAGTCTGATTCTGGCAGGTGGAGAGGCTCAAGCTGGACAAGAACCAGATCTGAATAAAAAGATTCAAACTCTAGCCTCTTTAGATACTTTTACCGCGCTGATTGTCGCGGGATTGCGTAATCCGAATCCAAATCTGCAATATATTCAGGTCTTTAAAACACCAACAGACGAGATTGCCAAGAATGCCGAAACAGATTGTTATGATGTATTAGGCAACAAATTCGGTACGGCAATGGGAGCTTATGCCCAAACCAATGGGAATCTGGAAGAATATCCGCGTACTCAAGCTAATTTTATGAGTATTCCAGTAGTGAAGAATTTCCTGGATAAAGACTCTCAGCCTTTACAGGTTAAAGTGTCTACACCTGTGATTATTTATCAGGGAGAGGCGGATTCTACTGTTCCAAAGGCTGCAACAGATGTTTTAGTGAGCTTAGCGAATCAGAAACAAACCTCGGTACGATATATTACGGACGGTTCATGGGATCATGGTAGCGTCTATGTACTGAATATCGCTAATATTATTTCAGATGTAAAATCTCTAATGCCAATTCAATAACTTATTTTTATCTCTATAGCTCATGTTTTTTTAAGCATGAGCTATTTTTATTGCAAACTGAATAAAGTTCATGATCGAAATTGGCAAAGTTCATGTTACAATACGCGCCAATCTTAGCACGGCTTAAAAGCCCTAATTTAATAGGACCTCGCTAATGTTTGCCAATATCTCTATTGCTGAATTTGATCCAGAAATCGCTCAAGCAATCTCTAACGAAGATGCTCGCCAAGAAGCGCACATCGAGTTGATCGCTTCTGAAAACTATTGTTCACCAGCAGTAATGGAAGCTCAAGGATCAAAACTCACTAACAAATATGCAGAAGGCTACCCAGGCAAACGCTACTATGGCGGTTGTGAATATGTAGATGTCATTGAACAATTGGCAATTGACCGTGCTAAAGAATTATTTGGTGCTGATTATGCTAACGTTCAGCCACATGCTGGTTCTCAAGCAAACTCTGCAGTTTATTTAGCGCTGCTTAACCCAGGCGACACAGTATTGGGTATGAGCTTGGCTCACGGTGGTCACTTGACTCACGGTGCGAAAGTAAGCTTCTCAGGTAAAACTTATAATGCAATTCAATACGGTCTGAATCCAGAAACTGGTGAGATCGATTATGAAGAAGTTGAACGTCTAGCTGTAGAACACAAACCACGTATGATCGTAGCTGGTTTCTCTGCATACAGCCAAATCGTAGATTGGCAACGTTTCCGTGACATCGCGGATAAAGTTGGTGCTTACCTGTTTGTAGATATGGCTCACGTTGCTGGTCTGGTTGCTGCTGGCGTTTACCCAAGCCCAGTTCAAATTGCTGACGTAACAACAACGACTACTCACAAAACTCTTCGTGGTCCACGTTCAGGCCTGATCCTTGCAAAAGCAAACGAAGAAATCGAGAAAAAACTTCAATCAGCTGTATTCCCGGGTAACCAAGGTGGTCCTCTGGTTCACGCGGTTGCTGCTAAAGCAATCTGCTTCAAAGAAGCAATGGCACCTGAATACAAAGCATACCAACAACAAGTGGTTAAGAATGCTCAAGCAATGGCTGAAGTTCTAATCGAACGCGGTTACGACGTTGTATCTGGCGGCACTAAAAACCACCTGTTCTTGTTGTCTCTGATCAAACAAGACATCACTGGTAAAGATGCTGACGCTTGGTTAGGTGCTGCTCACATCACTGTGAACAAAAACTCTGTACCAAACGACCCACGTTCTCCATTCGTGACTTCAGGTATCCGTATCGGTACACCTGCTGTAACGACTCGTGGTTTTGGTGAATCAGAAGTTCGTGAACTTGCTGGTTGGATCGCTGACATCCTTGATGCTAAAGGCGATGAAGCTGTAATCGCTGCGGTTAAAGAAAAAGTTGCTGCTGTTTGTGCTAAATTCCCTGTTTACGCAAAATAAGCCTAACTTGAGAAAAGCCCCCTCAAGGGGGCTTTTTTATTGGGTGATATTTTTTCTGACTCATCTTCTGCTGCTAGCTTTTACGATGAGTTAAAAGGGAAGATAAGATCAAAGCTTAATCAATCCTATATAGAAAATACTTATCCTTTTATAAAACAAAGTTGAGAAATACAGATCCTATAAATCTGATTTCGAAAAGAGTATTGAGTTTTTCTAAAACTGGTTACATTCTTTGAAAAACAGCTTTATAAGTTGAGTTAAGACACAATTTTTTTAGCAGCTAAAAATAGATTTTTTATATTTGAACTTAATTTAATCTGATTAACCACTTAGAACCTAGATTCATTCGCTTTTTAAAGACTATTCAATCATTCATTAAACAAGGTAGTAAGAATGGCTAAACCAAAAATTATTTTATCTGAACAGGATGTGGAGCGTCTCGAAACCATGCTTGAAAATCAAGACAAGCTCAGTGAGACCATGCTTCAACTGGAAGATGAACTGGCTCGTGCTGAAGTGGTCAAGCCAGAGGACATGCCAAGCAATGTGGTGACCATGCATGCGCGTGCATTGCTGACGATTGCACCATCAACGGAGCCTGTAGAAATCACCTTAGTCTACCCGCATGAGTTTAAAGGTGAAAAAGGGCAAGTGAATGTCGTAGCACCGATTGGAACTGCAATCTTGGGCTTGGCAGAAGGACAGACCATTGAATGGCCACAACCTGATGGTCAGTTGATGAAAGTCACGATTGAAAAAGTGCTGTATCAGCCGGAACGAGAAGGTGACTATCTATAATTTTTTAGTTAATTCGCCAATATAAAAAGGCCCCTATAATCGGGGCTTTTTAATATCCATGTTTTAATGCTTTGTGAGTTTATCCAGATAACCCATAATAAATGCAGAAATCACAAAAGTCAGATGCATAATGATGTACCACATGATTTTGTCATTCTCGACGTTGCGGGCATCCATAAAAATACGTAGTAAATGAATCGAAGAAATAGCTACGATGGAAGCCGCAACTTTGAGTTTAAGCGAATTGGCATCCATAGTGCCGAGCCAGTTCAGGCGGGTTTTATTTTCATCGATTTTGAGTTGTGAAACAAAATTTTCATAACCTGAAAACATCACCATCACAATAAGTCCACCAACCATGGTCATATCAACCAGGGATAGAATTACCAGGATCAGGTCAGCTTCAGTATATTCAAAGATATGCGGCAGGACATGAATGACTTCCTGAAAGAATTTTAAGGCCAGTAATAATAAAGCGAATGATAAACCAAAATAGACAGGTGCCAAGATCCAGCGTGCGGCATACATCGTATTATGAAAAAAACGTTCCATTTTATTCTCAGGTTACCTACTTTATTGTTGATCTTGATCATAAATAATTCATGCTTAAAATTCGAGAATTATTTATGTTTTATAATGCCTTATAAGTATTCTTAAGTTTAAAAAAAGCTTAATTAAGACCATAAATTAACTTGGCATTTATTGTGCTTATCCTTATTTGGTTGATTATTAGCCTATTTGAGGCTGATGGGAAAGGTTATAGAGAGCAACAGCAGGGTAGAAGCAAAATGATTCATACAAGAAATGACTGTAGGCCAAACTTAATTCCAACAATATCTTCAACGTATATAAAGAAAATTCTATGGCTTGAAGCATTCCTTTGCAAAATGCTACATGTTATGTTGAATGAAAAGACGTACTATAAAAATCGAATTCATTGAGTTTAAAGGGTCATGTCACAGATAGATGTTTTGATTCCAATCCAAGACATTGCAGTAGAGCAGAGCGAGATTCTAAGTATCAAGCGCAACGAACTTGTGCCTTTACTCCACGATCAATACAAGCTGAATCATTATGCGGACTCACTTATTCAGGCGCAGGCAGTACTATTAAATGGGGTAGATCCCCATCTGACCCAACAACTGAGCCATACTATTGAACAGCTGATTCACATGCTGGCTCAATCAAAAAAATATTTTAAAAAACGTAAATTTAATGCCTTGCAGAAATGGCTGGGTATTGATCTGGACTATGGCTCAAGTCAGGTTGAATACTATAAAAAACTGGACTATTTACTGGATCAGGCAGATCACCTTAGCCGTAAGTTGCAAATTGAAATCCAGAAATCCCAATCGCGATTCCAGCAGCTGATCGGTTTACGTGAGCAAATGGCCAAGCATATTGTGGCAGCAGAAGAATTTTTATCTGAATATCCGCAGTTTGTAAGGAATCAGCATCCACTGGATAATTTTTCTGAGCGGCTGTCAAAAAAGGTGCATACCTTAAGAACCTTGCAAAGCAGTAATGACATTGCCATTACCCAGATGCAATTGTCCCAGCAACTGTCTTATAGCCTACTGGATCGGTTTAAAGAAGCGCAACAGGTGCTGATTCCGGCCTGGCAATATCATGTCAAACAAAGCCAGACGAAACACTCGACAAGTGATCTGGAAAAACTTGATAATAGCCGGGACAATTTGATTAAAACGTTAAAAAAGTCACTCGAGAAACCCTCGAATACATAACAATATAAGGTGAAACATGACCAAATCTGATGTAGTAAATTTACCTGTCGAAAGCTCAACTGAACTGACTGAACAGAAGTTCCAGCAAATGGATCTCAAAGAGCTGGGCTTGCAGCCTGCCGATTTTCAGGGGGTCTTGGCAGCACGTAAAGAACTGCAGAATATGAGTCATAATAGTGTGGCCGAATATGGCAAAAATATAGCCACCAAAACTTCAAGCTATACCGATGAATTGCTGAATCTGGTACAAAATAAAGATCTGGATGCAACCGGTCAAAAGCTGAATCAGGTGGTGCAGGTGGCACAGCAACTGAATACCAGCAGTATCTTGAACAAGAAAAAAAGTTCAGGATTTCTGGGCAATATCATCAGCAAATTTAAGGGCGTGAAAGATAATTTTGACTCGCATTTCAATACCACTAAAGAACAGATTGATGTACTGGTCAAGGAAATTGAAACTTCACAATCTGGATTAAAAGCCCGCGTTGATACCCTGGATAAAATGTTCGATGGGGTGCAGGAAGAATACAAGCAGCTGGGTATTCATATTGCAGCTGGACGTTTACGTGAACAGGAATTGCAGCAGGAAATTGCTGCGCTTACAGCTTTGCCACAAGATCAGAGCACCACGCAAAAAATCTATGACCTAAATCATCTAGCCAATAATCTGGAAAAACGCATCAGTGATTTACAGGTATTGCAGCAATCTGCGATGCAGACTTTGCCTATGATCCGGATTATTCAGTCCAATAACCTGATGCTGGTGGATAAATTCTATGCCATTAAAAATATCACATTGCCAGCATGGAAAAACCAGATCAGTCTGGCCATTTCACTGAATGAACAGAAGAACAGCGTACAGCTGGCCAATACCATTGATGATGCGACCAATGAGCTTTTACGCCGTAATGCAGATTTATTGCATCAAAACTCGGTCGATACGGCAAAAGCCAACCAGCGTTCTGTTATTGATATTGAAACGCTTGAACATGTACAAAATACCCTCATTAAAACTGTTAATGATGTGATTCAGATCCAGAAAGAAGGTGTACAGAAACGTACTGAAGCAACGGTACGTTTAAGAGCCTTACAAGATAATCTGAATCATTTGGTGATTGAATCAAGTACCAGTGGATCTAAACCCAACTAAATGCAGTAGGGCCAAGATCTAAAAAAAGGAGTAGAGATTGCCGCCCTTAGATGAATATGCTGTAAATCCTCAGGAAATCAAGCAAGGGGTCGTCGCACTCAAAAAGCGTCAACGTAATTTGATGCTTTTGGGACTGACCACCTCTACGGTCTGTATTGCATCCGTGATAGGTCTATTCTTTCAGCAGGAAATGGTTTATGGCTTTTTTGGCCTGAGTACTCAGCTTCAACAGCTGCATTTACCAGTCAGTGTCGATGCTAATCTGGCCAGTATTGGGGATAGTCCGGATTATTTCTTTGCTCTATTAAGCTGGTTTGGCTGGCTGATTCTGAAAATCTTTGCCTCTTTTATTGGTGCATTTTTTCTGGTTGGATTGCTGAAGAAGTTTCGCTTCTTCTATGTGCGCTTTCAGTCTTTCATATTGAAGTTTGTAGGCTGGCTGATTTCCTTTATCGTGATCTGGTCAGGACTGACTTATTGGCAATATGACCTGAGAAATGACCGTGAAGACGCTTATCAGCAAGTGGTCTATTACGATAGTAATATCAATGATAGTGAAGTGGCTCGTTATCTGGTTGATTCCGATATTGCTTCACCGGTGAAATCTTATTTACTTGCCCAAACTGCACTCTTGCATAAGCCTGTGGATCTATCCGCAGCCAGACCTTATGTCGCACAAGTAGTTGAAGCAGAGCGGCAGGATAACAAGTTTGAACAATACGGATTTAAACCGGAACAGATCTGGACCATGCAGCAACAGGTCTATGGCAAAAGTCTAACGCCTGTGGCACAAAGTGTAGATCGTCAAGCCCAGCAAGCCGAACAAGTCAGCAAGATTACCAATGTCATCATTATTGGCATTGCCATCTTATTTGCCTTGCTTAGCTTAATCATATTTGTACTAGCTAATTCAATTAAGGGGCGTTCGCTACGTATTGAACAGCGAATCTTCTAAACTTAAAAATGCTCCTTTAAAAGGAGCATTTTTATTTTCCAATCTATATTCGGTTTCTTTGGGATAAAAGGCATAAATTCTAGCGATAATAAAAAATAAAATGAGGAGATGGTTTTTGATCTATAAAAACGATCATTAAGATAAAAACAAACTGTTTTACCTATTTTTGTTATTCACTTAATATAGCTTCATCGAATAAATATTTACTCCCTTGGAGACGTTAGCAATGTTAGATCAAAATACTTCAGCTCAATTAAAAACACTACTTGAACGTTTGGAGGGCCCGATTGAATTAGTGGCAACTCTGGATGGCTCTGACAAATCAGCCAAAATCAAAGAACTGGTTGAGGAAATCGCGCAACTTTCTGATTTAGTGACTGCCCGTTTTGACGGTACCAACAAACGTGCACCAAGCTTTGGTGTGGCAAAAGCCGGTGAACTGCCTCGTGTGTTCTTCGCAGGCTTGCCGATGGGCCATGAGTTTACTTCCCTGATTCTGGCATTGCTGCAAACTTCAGGCTATGCACCAAAAGTCTCTGCCGAAGTTCTGGAATCGATTAAAGGTTTGGGCATCAAATCTGACTTTGATGTATTTGTCTCACTCAGCTGTCATAACTGTCCGGATGTTGTTCAGGCATTGAACCTGATTGCTATCTATAACCCGGGTACAACAGCAACCATGATTGATGGGGCTTTCTTCCAGGACGAAGTGGAAGAACGTAAAATCATGGCCGTACCGATGGTCTTCCAGGACAATGAACATATCGGTCAGGGTCGTATGACGCTGGAAGAAATCATTGCCAAACTGGATACCAATGCCGCAGCCAAAGACGCGGAAAAACTGAATGCCAAAGATGCATTTGATATCCTAGTGATTGGTGGTGGACCTGCAGGGAATACTGCAGCGATCTATGCAGCACGTAAAGGCATCAAAACTGGCATCGTGGCTGAACGTATGGGCGGTCAGGTGATGGATACCATGGACATCGAAAACTATACGTCAGTGCAAAAAACTCAAGGTCCGAAATTTGCTGCGGAGATGGAAGCACACGTTCGTGAATACGGTGTTGATATCATGAACCTGCAACGTGTTTCTGACATCAAAGGTGCAGATAGTACAGCCAATGGTCTGGTAGAAGTGACTTTAGAAAATGGTGCGAAACTTGAATCTAAAACAGTCATTCTGTCTACCGGTGCACGCTGGAGAGAGATGAACGTTCCGGGTGAAGCAGAATACAAAACTCGTGGTGTAGCGTACTGCCCACACTGTGACGGTCCATTGTTCAAAGGTAAACGTGTAGCGGTAATTGGTGGTGGTAACTCCGGTGTAGAAGCTGCGATTGACCTTGCAGGTATTGTTGAGCATGTAACGCTGGTTGAGTTCGATACTAAACTTCGTGCGGATCAGGTATTGCAGGACAAACTGAACAGCTTGCCAAATACGACTGTGATCAAAAATGCACTTTCTACCGAAGTGATCGGTGATGGTTCACAAGTCACAGCGTTGAAATACAAAGACCGTGCAACTGATGAAGAGCACACAGTAGAACTTGCAGGGATCTTCGTTCAGATCGGCTTGTTACCAAACACTGATTTCTTGAAATCAACCAAAGTGGAATTAACTCCACGTGGCGAGATTGTGATTAACGAGCGCAATGAAACCAATGTCAAAGGTGTGTTTGCTGCAGGTGACTGTACCACTGTTCCTTACAAACAGATCATCATCGCGACTGGTGAAGGTGCCAAAGCATCATTATCTGCCTTTGATTACATCATTCGCTCTGGTCAGTAAAAAAAAGAGCACCTGGAATCCCCACATTCCAGGTGCTTAATCTCAAACACCTATTATTATTTTCGCTTTATAGGAACTCAGGATGCTAACACCCGGGTTCCTTTTTTTAGTTATTGTTAGATCAGCCAAAAGCGTCCCCAATCGCTTTTAGCTGTTCCTTTCCTCTGGACAGTTTTTGTTTTCAACCCTTATTTTTATCTTTCCCCAAGGTTGTTCTTAGATGAAGTCTTCAGACTTCATGCATCATTCAAGCTTTGAACAGATTCAAACCTTTAAATTTCTCCATTAACTGTTCTTGCGTTTCCCGATGCTCGGGATGCGGCACAATGCATTCAATCGGACAGACGGCAATACAGGTTTGATGATCATAGAAACCCACACACTCGGTACAACGATTGACATCAATTTCATAAAACTTCTCGCCCTCATAAATTGCTTCATTTGGGCATTCCGGTAAGCACATATCACAGTTGATACATTTATCGGTAATCAAGAGCGCCATTTTTTAACTCGCCTGATAAGCCAATGAAGAGGCTGAAATGTCTACAGATGATGATGGCAGATTACGGATCAGCAGGGCATACTGCATATCGACATCTGCTGGTATTGGAATTTCAACGATATGACCTGAACCTTTAGCATCTTCAATCAGATTGCCTTGACGGTCTTTGATCTCAGTTAAGGTAAAAGTGATGTTGCCTTTAGTGGTCATCAGCTCTAGTGAGTCACCAACGACAAAACGGTTTTTCACATCAATCTTGATATAGTCACCATTACGCTCTAATACTTCCCCACAGAACTGCTGATGATCGAAACTCGATGAACCATTTTCATAGTTTTGATATTCACTATGTACATGACGGCGTAGGAAGCCTTCGGTATAACCACGATTCGCCAGACCTTCTAATTGAGTCATCAATGAAGGGTCGAATGGCTTACCAGCAAGCGCATCATCAATGGCTTTACGGTAAATCTGCGCAGTACGCGCACAATAGAAATAAGATTTGGTCCGACCTTCAATTTTCAGGGAGTGTACGCCAATCTTGGTCAGGCGTTCCACATGCTGTACAGCACGCAGGTCTTTGGAATTCATAAAATAAGTGCCGTGCTCATCTTCTTCAGCAGCAAACATATCTTCGTCATTACGTTGCAATAACACGGGTTCATCAAACTGATGTTGTACTTGCATATGTGACTCATCAGCATCTTTTGAACAACGGCCGGAATCAATATTTTTAACCGGGATCACATCGCCCGTTTCATCTTCTTTAGCTTCAAGTACCTTGTATTCCCAGCGGCAAGCATTGGTACAGGCACCCTGATTGGCATCGCGTTTGTTCATATAGCCAGACAGCATGCAGCGGCCAGAGTAGGCCATGCACAACGCACCATGTACGAACACTTCGATTTCGATATCTGGAACTTGCTGTTTGATTTCTTCGATTTCTTCGATGGACAGTTCACGTGACAAAATTACGCGAGTAAGTCCCATATTCTTCCAGAACTTTACAGTTGCCCAGTTCACAGCATTGGCCTGTACAGACAGGTGAATGTCCATGTGCGGGAAATGCTCACGCACCAGCATGATCAGACCAGGATCGGACATGATCAGCGCATCTGGCTGCATTGCCACGACTGGTTCAAGGTCACGAATAAAATTTTTCAGTTTGGAGTTATGTGGCTGAATATTCACCACGACATAGAATTTTTTCCCAAGCTTATGCGCTTCTTTGATGCCAATAGCCAGATTGTCATGGTCAAATTCATTATTACGAACACGCAAGCTATAACGCGGCTGGCCGGCATAGACTGCATCTGCACCATAAGCAAAGGCATAGCGCATATTTTTCAGTGAGCCAGCAGGTGAGAGAAGTTCGGTAACGTGAGAAATGCTCATGATGAAATCGAAAGACATATAAAAAGTACGTCTTTATTCTAGTCATCTGAAATCAGGATTCAACCTAGTAAATAACTCGGAATTGGCATAATTTAACTCAATTTCAAGTTAAAAGATAAACAGTAAACGATTTAAAATATCCATAAATATTTCAGCTATTTTCAATAGATTCCAGTGTTTTTAAAATCTGGCAATGATTAATCGTGGTTGGGGTATTACAGCTTTCGCGAAGCGTCATTAACTGCTGTTTAAATAATTGTAATTCTTTAATTTTATTTGAAATATCTATAAGGTGCTGATCAATCATCTGGTTAACTTCACAGCAATCCTGTTCAGGATTCTGTTCCAGCTGAATCAGGTATTCAATTTCTTTTAAAGACATGCCTAAAGCACGACAGCGTTTGATAAAAATCAAGCGTTTTAAGGCCTCGTCGCCATAATAACGATACTGGTTACTTGCTCGAAAATTCGGCTGAATCAAACCTCTTTTCTCATAAAATCGAATGGTATCAGTGCTTAAATCAGTTTTCTTGGCTATATCAGAAATCAAATAATGTGACATAAATACCTCAGGCTTGACCTTGGAGTCACTCCATAGTTTCTAATGACTTTATCGCATTCAGGATAAAAAATCATCGGAGAATAATATGGCCTGTAGTTGTAGTCATGAACCTGCGCCGCCCAAACCTAATAGCAAATTTAGAACAGCTTTATGGATTGCATTATTGATTAACCTGACCTTATTTGGTGTGGAGCTGATCGGCGGTGCTTATGCACATTCATCAGCGTTATGGGCAGATGCGCTAGATTTTTTTGGAGATGCTGTTAATTATGGTATTTCTCTGGCGGTGATTGGTGCAAGTCTGTATTGGCGTGCAACAGTTGCTCTGATTAAAGGATTGACCATGGCAGTATTTGGTCTGGTCGTCATTGGCAAAGTAATTTATGCCTTTATGCAAGGTATTCCACCTGAAGCCATTACGATGGGGATCATCGGGGTATTGGCCTTAATCGCAAACGTTGTCACAGCCATAATTTTATATGCTTTCCGGGATGGCGATGCCAATATGAAATCAGTCTGGTTGTGCAGCCGTAATGATGCAATCGGCAATGTGGCCGTCATTTTTGCAGCAGTGGGAGTCTTTGGCACTGGCAGTCTATGGCCAGATGTTATTGTGGCATTCATTATGGCAAGTCTAGGCTTAAGCGCTGGATATCATGTGGTGAAACAGGCTCTAGCTGAACGAGTATTGAAGCATGAGTCAGTCTGATCCTTAATATTAAATTTAATTATGAAAAAGCTGCTGATCAGGCAGCTTTTTATTAGCCTTAAGTCTAAAAAATAGATGAAAAATAAAGCTTTACAAATGCGATAAATTTAGGAAGAATCATGCGCGAAATTTAGAAAAGATTCATATAACTAAACAATTTAAATTTTTTAGTGTTTTTGAGGGGGAGCAATGAGCTTCATAAAACTATTTTCACTTTCAACTATTGTACTGATGACTGGCTGTAGTTCTATGGTCGTCACTTATGACGCATCTGGTCAGGTGATTGGATCATGTAAAGCTACACGTGGTCTGCTTTCAACTGCTAGTGCTCATTGTAATGGATCAGGCAATGCAATTGGTGTGAACTACAATACGGTGGATGCTAAAACAGGTTTATTGCCAGTACCACCAAGTCAAAATCAGATTCATTTAGCACCATAAATCATAGAGGGGAATATCATGAAATTATCAGCACTTATTGCATTAGCAGCGACTATCGTACTAACTGGTTGTGCATCAACAGTGACTACATTTGACTCACATGGCCGTATGATCGGTTCATGCAAAGCAGAAAGCGGTTTTATTATCGGTGGTGGTGCAGGCTGTTCAGGTTCTGCAAATCAGGAAGGTCGCGATCGTTAATTTTTAATGACGATTGCAATAAAAAACCGAAGCCTAAGCTTCGGTTTTTTCCTTATTCATCAAAAAATTATTTTTGATCAGGTAAAGCAAAGGCAATAATATAGTCGCCAACATCTTTAGAATGGCTTGCACCACCTGCAGAAATCACAACATATTGTTTGCCAGTTTTTGGAGATTTATAAATCAGCGGTGCAGCAACAGCAGCAACAGGAAGCTCAGCTTTCCACACTTCTTTACCAGTTTTTGAATCCAGCGCACGTAGGTAATAATCCTGAGTACCTGCGAAGAACACCAGACCAGAAGCGGTTGAAGTAGGACCACCCAGTGTAGGCATACCTAAAGGAATTGGCATATGGGTTTTAACACCTAATGGACCCAATTCTTTGGCTGTACCCATTGGTACTTCCCAAACGACTTTTTTAGATTTTAAGTCGATGGCAGTCATGGTACCAAATGGTGGTTTGTTACAAGGAACACCCAGTTTAGACTGCATGATGTCAATTTTCACACCCGCATAAGGACCAGCCAATTGTGGACGTACGGTACCCATGAATCCTGGTACTTCGTCAGTTGAGATATGGTATTTGCTCATATCTTCTTTACGTACCAATGACATACGCAGTGGCATACGCATATCGTTGATGTACATCATGCCAGTGGACTCATCAATGGAGATACCACCCCAGTTGAAGCCACCAAGCAGACTAGGCCATTCGATATATGGTTTTTCACCTGGTGCAGTGTAAAGACCGTTATAGACAGAGTCCTTAAAGTCGATACGACAAGCCAGTTGGTCAAAGGTTGAGATGCCCCACATATCCTGTTCAGTCAATGTTGCATTACCAATTTGTGGCATGCCAACAGAGAATGGTTGGGTAGGAGAAAGTTTTTCACCTTCAGCACCATTGGTGTCGACTGGGCGTTCTTTAACTTTAGTCACTGGTTTACCAGTACGGCGGTCAAGAACGAAGATTTGACCCATTTTGGTAGTTTGAATCAACGCTGGAACTTTTTTGCCATGATCATCGGTCATGTCATAAAGAACAGGTTGTGACGGCAAGTCATAATCCCAAACATCATGGTGAACAGTTTGATAAGACCAAACAGTTTTACCAGTCAAAGCATTTACCGCAACAATTGCAGAACCAAATTTTTCTTTGGCTCCGTTACGGTCGCCGCCCCAGTAGTCAGGAGGACCATTACCTGTAGGCAAGTAAACCAGATTCAGGTCTTTGTCATAAGTCGGGATGGTCCACATGTTTGGTGTTTCTAAAGTAAAGCCTTTGCCATCTTTAGGTTCACCAACCAGTTCAGGATTACCGACATCCCAAGCCCAAGCCAATTTACCAGTACGAACGTCATAAGCACGGACAACACCAGAAGGCTCACCATGCACAATATCACGTACCCAACCGCCTAATACAGCGACATGACCCGCAATCAGTGGGGTCGAGGTTGGGTGATAACGTTTACTTTGTTCAGTTGGGCCCATGTCATGCAAGACATCGACTTGACCATTCACACCAAATTCTGGACATAAAGCACCAGTTTTGGCATTTAAGGCAATTAAACGGCCATCAACAGTAGAAGTCAGGATACGTTGTGGACAAGCTTTAATACCCGGTGCTTGTAAGTCTGCTGCAGTTAAAGATTTGTCTTTAGTTGCATCATAGTAACCAACACCACGGCAAGTGATATGCTCTGCAGTTTTTGCATGTGGATCATATTTCCAAAGTGCTTTACCACTGTCACCATCAATTGCTGAAATGATGTTAGTCGGTGTACATGAATATAAAGTACTACCAATTTGAATTGGTGTATTTTCATCGACACCGGCAGAAGTATCACGACCAGTGTGATAAGTCCAAGCCACTTTTAGATCTTTGACATTTTCAGGGGTAATGTCAGTGTACGGTGCAAAGCGGGTACCGTTACCATTACGACCGAAATATTCCCAGTTGTCTGGGTTTTCTGCATTCGGTTTAGCCAGTGCAGGGTCTTGTACGATATCAACAGGATTGAGGATTTTGCCGTGTGGGAAGAACGCAGCAATCAGGGCTGCGACACAGGCAAAGAAACCGGCAAAGCCAACAAGATTGGCAGCTTTGATTTTTGCAGCATTGAGTGCTGGCAGGCTTTTGCTTGCCCACATGCTGAGGACAAACAGAATAGTTGGAACCACCAGACGTGGGATATATTGCCAGAAGCTCAAACCTTGAACTTCAGCAATAGACCAGAGGAGGGTTGCAATAAAAGTAACAATAGAAAGCCAGAAACCAAAGGCTTTTTTCATCGCATATAAAATGGCGATTGCAACATAGGCAATCCCTGCAATGAGATAATAGCTTGTACCACCGAGGCTGAGTAATTTAGCGCCTTGAATGATCAAGTACAGCGCAACAAGTAAAGTCAGTACGACAACAAAATATCGATAGACTTTAGACCCTGTACGCTCGATAGAGGAGGGTTGTTCAGTGCTCATACCTTGCCTATAAAAAACGGCTTGGTTGCATAAACGGTGAAACAGGAGAATGGGATCAAAACAGATCGAATTAAAAGTTTACAGAGTTTATGTAACTAAGTCTTTAGCGAGGATAAATCCTCATGAGAAATCAATTACAGTTACATATTCTAACATTTAAGAAGATTTTTTGACTAAAAAATATAATGTGAGTATTGATATTTATCATTTATTTTACTGTTTTAAGTAATTAAATTTTTATAAATACGCTAATTATAAGAAATTTTAAGTAAAGAATAGCTTGGGTTAATTCTTTCAGATTAAGACTTACTGGATATAAAAAACGCATGCTTTAAGCATGCGTTTTAGGATTGCAAAAGAATTTTTGCAGATTATTTTTCTACGAATGCACGTTCAATCACGTAATCGCCCAGAACACCCATACGTGGAGATTCTTTCAGACCGTGTTGATCTAGCAGTGCAGCAACGTCGTCCAGGAATGCAGGAGAACCACAGAGCATTGCACGGTCAGTTTCAGGATTGAAACGGGGTAGTCCGATTTTCTCGAATAATTGACCAGATTCAATCGCAGTGGTTACACGACCTTGCGTATGGAACTCTTCACGAGTAACAGTTGGGTAATACACTAATTTTTCTTTAGCACCCAATTCACCAAAGAATTCGTGGTTTGGAATTTCGTTAAGAATCAAATCTTGATAAGCCAGTTCTGAAATGAAACGTGTACCGTGAACGACGATGATTTTTTCAAAACGTTCATAGGTTTCTGGATCACGGATTACAGAAAGGAAAGGTGCAAGACCAGTACCCGAAGAAAGAAGATACAAGTTTTTACCTGGGTTTAAGTCATCAAGAACCAGCGTGCCTGTAGGCTTTTTAGAAACCAAGATTTCGTCGCCAACTTTAACTTTTTGCAGAATAGAAGTAAGAGGGCCATCTGGAACTTTAATAGAGAAAAACTCTAGCTCTTCTTCATAGTTCGCACTTGCAATTGAATATGCACGCATTAAAGGCTTGCCATTGACTTCAAGACCGATCATCACAAACTGACCGTTTTTAAAACGTAATGCAGTGTCACGAGTCGTTTTAAAAGAGAATAAAGTGTCATTCCAATGGTGGACGTGAGTAATCTTTTCGACGTTAAAAGCAGCCATTAAAGGTCTCAATAAGTTATCAAATTAGAACAGGTTGCTATTCTAATCTAAATTCATTCTCTATAAACTGAATATATTTAATTGAGCTTATCAAAAAAAGTGATTATGACCGAACTCACTCTGCCGATTATTGGCTATATGCATTCTCCCTATAAAGAAAAGTTTGGCATCCCGCGTCAACCTAATTTGGTACAGGTTGAAAGCTATGTTGAAATGACCGGCCCATATAATGATTTACTCGCATTTGAAGGTATCGAAGAGTTTAGTCATCTCTGGTTAGTCTGGGAGTTTCATGATAATAAAAATCAGCAGAGCCAGCAATTTCGTCCGCAGGTTCGTCCACCCCGTTTAGGTGGTAACAAGAAAATAGGTGTATTTGCTACACGTAGTATGTACCGTCCTGCACCCATTGGTTTATCAGTCGTGAAATTAAATCGTGTCGAAAAAGTCGGTAAAAATGTCCGGGTTTATGTCACAGGAAGTGACCTGTTAGATGGAACGCCGATTATAGACATTAAACCCTATATTCAATATTCGGATGCAGTACCTGAAGCGCAAAGTGGCTACGCGCAAGATGAACCATCACGTAAGTCCGTGATGTGGAGTAAGGACGCTGAACAGCAAAAAAAATTATTATTAGAAAAAGGAACAATATCTGCTCAATTGCTAGAAGAACTTGAAGCTGTCTTGTCTCTCGATCCTAGACCGGCATATCAGGATGATGAGAACCGGGTTTATGGAATGAAGTTTGCGGACTTGGATGTGAAATTTAAAGTTACTTTAGCTGATATTGTAGTCGATCAGTTAATTTTTTGAATTTTTAAAATGAAATACTGATTTAAAAATAGGAACCTCAACTAAATTGGAGTCCCTATTTAATATGAATATAAAGCACTCGAAGTACTTTATATCACGTTATTATGAGTATTTTTTAATTTGCTTTCTTAATTCTTCAGATGCAATATTATTAAATAAAGTGCATGCATTCTCTTGTAAAGTTGCATACTCCTGTAGAGCTGGTTTGTCCTGAGCAGATGCTGAATTAACCAGTGCTTTAGATGCGGCTAAAATATTTTTAATATTATATTCTTCTCCAGCTGGATGATAATTAACTTCATAATATTTGCTCTTATATTCAGCTAGTCCCCATTGCTGATCTTCTCTAAGATCTAGATATGCTATAGCATCCTTGAAAGTATGTTTGGCATATTTACTATCTTTTGAAATATCAGCCCATTCAAGTTTCAAATAATCTTGTACATAATCTTCAAGTGAATATTTATATAGCTCAATATATTTTTGTGAGTTATCAATAGTTTGAAATTGAATACAAGTAGATCCGGTAGGGAATATTGAATTAGAAAGTACTCGATAAAAATCTTCCCCTTTTTCTCCCATAGGGTAGGTATCGAGTAAATTATATTTTAAATTGACATAATGCTCTGGACTGAGGACTTGAGCAATATTTTTACCACTAATATCAAAGACCTTGAATGTAAGTGTACTGCTTAATCCTGTGGAATTAATTGGAGAATATGGAACTTGCTTCCAGGTGGTTGCATTAGCCGTAATAGTCCCTTGCAATTTGCCATAGGTCGCATGTGTAGAACCGTGATCATATAATCCATTTTCAGTTAGATAGAAAGTTTCACTTTCATCCCAGCCTGTTGTTTCGTCTACTTTTATATAGATATTCCCTTGATCAAAGGTTAGCTGTTCAATTTCATAATTTAGATCCGAGTCGGAATATTCATCAATATAGAATGATGACCATTGTTGGAAGTCAGGTTTTGTAAGGGTAGTATTTCCAGTTCCAGTTCCAGTTCCAGTTCCAGTTCCAGTTCCAGTTCCAGTTCCAGTTCCAGTTCCAGGGTTTGAATCAGAAGAAGAGGAGCCCCCACCACAAGCACTTAGCATGAATGCACTAAAAATTGCGAGTGATAAATTCTTAAATTTCATAAAAATCCCTATAAAAAATCGTAGTAATAAAATTGTTTTTTAAAATAAAGCAGACTAATTATAGCGAATAAATATAAAAATTAAATTTGCAAAATATATAAAAATTAACTATTTAAATATACTTAACAATCAAAATACCATCCACCACAAAATACCAATCAACACCGCCATATGCAAAATCTGTACTGGCGCAAAGTATAGGGAAAATTTGAAACCACCTGTTACAGCAGCATTGACTGACTTGGCTACAGCATGTGCGCCCAGCCCCAAAAGCAGGGCATAGATCAGCCGGGTATTGGATGGATCTCCTTGAATGACCACGCTTGCCATTGCGGCATGAATTTCAAATAAGGATGCAAATAAAGTACCAGCAAGAAGACCAGCATTGCCCAGTAATATTTCCAGACCGTAAACTCCAGCCTGAATCAGGGTTAATGCAGCAGTGATAATCACAGCTTCTTTGAGACTAAACATTTTACTATCAGAAGATTCTGGAGACTCCTGATTTTTAGCAGGTTCAGCTTTATGTAATAATACAAATGCACATGCAGCCAGAATAAGCATAGCGACCAATGAAGGGAGGAGCAGAATTTTTAGCCAATCCCAGGAAACGCCTCCTACTACAATAAACAATAGAACTAATGTCGAAATGCATGACATCAGGGCAGCGCCAGCATTGGATTTTGCATCCATTTCACCTTTGCGCACCTGTATCCCCAGTTGAGCAATAGTTGCGGTACTGGAAACAAAACCTGAAGCAATTGAAGACAGCATCAAAGCATTTTTAGTTGAAAAGAAACGTTTAGCGATATGTGCCAAAGCTTGAACTACCAGTATTAGAGTTACTAATTTTAAAATCAGATAAGGGTTCAGCACTTCACCCCATAAAGGCCGGTCAGGGGTTAGCGGTAAACCAATCAGAATCAAGGCTAATAATAGTAATCCATCCCTAAATTCAGCCTCAGTAATCCACTGTCCGGCAATATTATGCATAGAGTGTTTGGCCATTAAAATTATCGTGATCAGAACTGCTAGTCCTGCAGCCAGAGGAATATTCCATAAACAAATCGCCCCAATAAAATAGGTCATGATAAAGGCCAATTCGGTGGTAATCCCCGGATCTTCTATCTGGTTTCTAATAGAAAAAATGACAATACCGCCAATAATGAGTGCACCAGCTAGGCCCATTGCCATTCCGAATAAAAAGCACAATGCGCCTAATAAAGCACAGATCGCAAAAGAGCGTAGCCCGGCAAAACTGGCCTGTTCTTCACGCTGTTTATGCCTTTCACGTTCCAGACCAATCAATAAGCCACATCCTAAGGCGGCGGTCAGGAGGGTAAGCAGCTCATGAAAGGAACTACTTTCATTTAAGGGAACTACGTTTAAATCCATACCCGGTCTCAGCGATTGAATAAGATATCCTGATTGAAATATAGGCGAAAAATTGACACATCGACAAGCAGAAAAAGGTTATGACCTAAAACCCATGTGATGTGTTTATCATTTATGAGAAACAATATTGCTTTTAAGTTTGGAAGTCGCGATGGAATGCGAAAAACAGGAAAAACTTGTTATAGTGGAGGCAGTTTTGGGGACCATCGATCATGAAATTTGATTTTGAAATTGATACAGGCTGGTGTTTGGATCAGCTTTTAAAAGACGGAAAAATAACTGAACGTGACCGGATGCGAGTTCAGACCACACATCGTCAACGTGAACAAATAAAATGGCATCCCTTGCAATGGATCGCGCACTTTAGTCTGGTTGATCAGTCCCATCCTCAAAGTACTTTGACACTCAACCGTTTATGTCAGTGGTTGGCAGAAAAAACTGGTTTAATGTTCTATATCATCGATCCGCTCAAAGCTGATGTGCAGGCCTTGACCAATGTCATGTCACAAGAATATGCATTGCGTAACCGTATTCTGGCAGTAGAAATTCAACCAGATAAAGTTCTGATCGCCACAGATCAGCCTTATAAAAATGAATGGGTATCTAATCTCGAACAGAATATTGCACCGAAAAAAATTGAACGAGTATTGCTTAATCCGGAACAGCTTCAGCGTTATATTGTTGAGTATTATCAGGTGAGTCGTGCAGTCAGTGGCTCGCAAAAATCATCTGCTTATGACAGGGAAAATAAAGGCGTAGAAGCCTTACTGCAACTAGGTGATTCACAGAATCCGGATGCCAATGACCAGCATATCGTGAAACTGGTAGACTGGGTGCTGCAATTTGCCTTTGAGCAGGGTGCCAGTGATATTCATATGGAACCGCGCAAAGACACCGGCAAGATCCGTTTCCGGATTGATGGAGTATTGCATACCATCTATAACATGCCAGCCAATACCTTGACCGCAGTTATTTCCCGAATCAAGATTCTGGGCCGGATGAATGTGGCAGAAAAACGTAAACCACAGGATGGTCGTTTAAAAACTCGGACTCCAAAAGGGCAGGAAACAGAACTGCGTTTATCGACCTTACCCACCGCATTTGGTGAAAAGCTGGTAATGCGTATATTTGACCCAGAAGTTCTGGTCAGAAGTTTTCAGCAGCTCGGTTTCGAAGGGCATCTGCTCAATGACTGGAATAATCTGACCAGCCATAGTCACGGTATTATTCTGGTCACCGGACCGACCGGTTCTGGTAAAACCACCACACTGTATTCCACTTTAAAGCAGCTTGCGACTGAGCAGGTGAATGTCTGCACGATTGAAGATCCGATCGAGATGCTGGAACCAAGCTTTAACCAGATGCAGGTCAATAACGGAATTGAACTGGGCTTTGCAGATGGTGTACGTGCACTGATGCGTCAGGATCCTGACATTATTATGGTCGGCGAGATTCGTGACCAAGATACGGCCAATATGGCGATTCAGGCAGCATTAACCGGTCACTTGGTACTTTCTACCTTGCATACCAATGATGCGCCGTCGAGTCTGACCCGTTTGCATGATCTGGGCGTACAACCATTTTTAACAGCAGCGACTATCCTGGGGGTTCTGGCCCAACGTCTGGTGCGTAAGCTATGCCCACACTGCAAGCAGGAGAGTTTTCTGGATGAGCAGGAATGGCAACATCTGGCAGTGGACTATCCTTTACCACGTCCGGAATTTGTTTTTAAAGCAGTCGGTTGTGAAGAGTGTCGCCATACCGGTTATAAAGGCCGAATCGGGATTTATGAGTTTATGCCGCTTAGCCTGACCACCAAGCAATTGATCGGAGCGGATGCTAACCTGAATCAGTTACGTCAGCAGGCAAAAAAAGAAGGGGTAGAACCTTTACGGATTGCCGGTGCTCGCAAGATTCTGGAAGGGGTCACCACGCTTGAAGAGGTTTTAAGAGTTGTGCCATTAAATTAATTCTAAAGATGAAGCGATCTTAAGATTCAATTCATCTTCGGCTGTTTTAATAGCATTATCGAAACAGGGCAAGACTTTAAAAAGAGGTAACTGCAATGAAAATGATGATGAATACTGTTTTAGCAGCAGCATTAATGGGTTCAATTGGGACTGTCGCAGTTGCGAGTAGTGAAACTGCGGTGAATCAGGCTGCATTTGCTAAAACGACTACAGTTAAGCAAGCATTGACCATGAAAGATGACAGCAAGGTTCAGCTGAAAGGTTATGTGGTAAAAGCTGTCGGTGATGAAAAATACCAGTTCCGCGATAATACTGGCACCATCACTGTCGAAATTGATGATGAACTTTGGCAAGGTAAACCAGTATCAGCTAAAACACCTGTGGTAATCATTGGTGAAGTGGACATTGACTATAAACCTGCGAAACGTGTTGAAATTGATGTCGACCAAGTTCAGTTCTAATTTCAGCAGGATTTCCTGAACTGAATCTGAAGACAGCAACAAAAAACCACATGCAAGTTACCAAAAAGCATGTGGTTTTTTTGAGTCTGGAACTTTTTCAAGGCATGATAGAAAGATAAAATAAGCGGAGCATAACATGCGTATTCTTTTGGCAGAGGATGATGAATCTCAGGCGGAAAGTATTCAAACTTGGCTGGAAATGGACGGTTATGTAATTGATCGGGTTGATCGTGGGGATCATGCCATTCTGGCGATTGAACAGCATCAGTATGACTGTATTTTGCTGGATCGTGGCCTGCCGAATGCAACTGGAGATGACATTCTTAAAAGCTTGCGCAATAAACAGAAAGATACGCCCGTTATATTTATCACCGCCAAGGACAGTATTCATGATCGGGTTGCAGGACTCGATCTGGGGGCCAATGATTATCTGGTAAAACCTTTCAGTCTGGAAGAACTTTCCGCTCGCGTGCGTGCCCAGCTCAGACAAAAACAGCAAATGCCAAATCATGTCCTGCAATGGCAGGATCTTAGTCTGGACACCCAAGCCAAGACTGTAATGAAGGCGGGGCAGAGCATTAATCTGACTGCAAAAGAATTCCAGATTTTATATAAGCTGATGCAAAAACCAGAACATATCATTACCCGAGAACAGCTGGAAGAATCACTCTATGCCTGGGGAGATGAAATCGAAAGCAATGCGATTGAAGTCTTTATTTATCAGCTACGTAAAAAAATTGGCAGTCAGATGATTAAAACCATTCGTGGCTTGGGCTACCGGATGCATAAACCCGAGGCCTCCATATGAAGGCACCCATTTCCCTGCAAAGCCGGCTGATTCAACATGCCATGTTCAGTTCCATACTGGCAGGATTTCTGGCGTGGCTGCTGTTATTGGGAATTTCCAGCTATCAGGCGATTGATTTGCATGATGACCTGATGGAGGAAATTTCAGAGTTACTTTTAGGAGATGTGAACCAGGCCAAAAATACGCAGGTTGATGAAATCAGTGAGCAGTTTGATATTCAATATGCCTTACTACTGAATCAGCAAGTACTGACAACTTCAATTGATGATGAACTGATTAATGAGATACCACTTGCACAGAAAAATGGATTTCACTTTGATTATGAAAATGGTCATTTTATTCGCATCCTGATTGCTGAAGATCAAGACTTGAAAGTGAAAGTGGTACAACCGCTTTCGGTACGCTTTGATGAGCTTTGGCAAACGACTTTAGGTTTCGCCGGGATTTTATTTATCCTATGGATATTACAGTGGCTGATTTTACGTTTTGCCATTAAGCGGCAATTAAGACCTTTAAATAAAATTTCCCGAGAAATCGGTTCTAAATCTGCACAGGATCTCACTCCGGTTCAAAGTCCTGATCCTGAGATTACTGAATTGCAACCGATTATCCGTCAGCTGAATGCCATGTTGAGCAGGCTGGAAAAGTCATTGGCTGCCGAGCAACGTTTTACTGCCGATGCTTCACATGAGTTGCGTTCCCCATTGTCTGCCATTCAAATGCGTTTACAGGTGCTGAAACGTAAATATCAGGAAGATGCTCAACTTAGGCAAGCGTTACAGATGATTCAGAATGACGTCAACCGTGGTACGCAGATTCTGGAAAACTTACTGCTATTGGCTCGGCTTGATCCAGAACATGCAGAGCAGTTGCCCAAACAGCAGGTGAATCTTAAAGTATTGGTTCAGGAGGTCTTACAAGCTTTACAACCTTTTGCTCAGGAAAAAGAGATCCACTGGAACTTAAAACTTGAAGATGCAGTGATTGAAGCAAATGCAGAGCTGATTTTTAGCTGTATCCGCAATCTGGTTGATAATGCCATTCGTTATACGCCGATGCAGGGACAGGTCGAAATCAGGACGATAGTTGAAGGTCAGAATCTACAACTTATGATTGAAAATTCGGGAGAGGGAATTCAGGAAGAAGTTGTTCAACGTTTAGGTGAGCGTTTTTACCGCGCCTTGGGCACGCGAACACAAGGTTCAGGTTTGGGATTGTCGATTTGTCAAAAGATTATGCAGTTACATACGGCCAAGATTGATTATGCGCCGTCAGTTTTGGGTGGGCTTAAAGTTTCATTAATTTTTCAATCTGAAGAATAAAGATATTAGATATAGCAATTAAAAAAAGCAGTATGCGCTGATTCATACTGCCTGTTCCCACGTTTATTATTTTTGGAGTATTTAAATTACTTAGTCAGGATGAGACGATTGTTACGAGTCAAACGTAGACGGTATTCTTCACCCGCATGCATGATCCGGATTTCTCGTCCTAGCGCAAATAAATTGTTCGAATGCAACATCGGTAGCGCATGCTGAGTATCATTATTGCGGGTAAATAGGCTAAATGGTGCGTTCATTCCGTCGACTCCGTGGTGTGTTTTGGATTGATTTAAATGATAATCATTATCGAATAGATCTGTCAACGAATAATTGCTGCATTTATAAAAAACTCTAATTTGCTTACAATCTGTAAAACTTCAATAGTTCAGAACATTATGTCTAAAACCACAATTCATGTCGCAATCGCTATTTTATTTCATCAAACTCAGGTTCTGGTCGGTTGGCGTGAAGCTAAACAGCATCAGGGCAATAAATATGAGTTTCCAGGCGGAAAAGTAGAACAGGGCGAATTGCCTATAGAGGCATGTCGACGTGAAGTGATTGAAGAAGTCGGAATTAACATCGAACAATGGCAGGCTTTTGATTTTATTTCGCATGAATATGAAGATGTCATCGTCAATCTGCATATTTTCCATGCTTCGGTTCAGCCAGAACAATTAGCTGGAATCAAGCAGCCTTGGCGCTGGTATAGCCGGGATGAACTCAGTGAACTAAATTTTCCTAAAGCCAATCAGGCCATGATTCAAAAGCTGCAATGGCCGAGAAAGATCAAAATTTCTGAAGACTTGAGTCACCTGAATAATCTGGAAACAGACCAGATGCTGTATTGGCGAGTAATGGCCAGCCCTGAACACATTAGCCAGTTACAGCAGATTCCAGTCGATCAGTTATCCAGATTGATCATTAATCAGGAACTTTGGTCACAATTGAATGAATTGCAGCAGCAAACCATTCGTACGCTTCACCTGAAACAGTCTCAATTGATGCAACTGCAAAAAGGGGAGTTAGCTGGTGGCTATCGTTATCTTGCAGCCTGTCACGATCTGGAAGCATTAAAACATGCAGAAAACATAGGCTGTGAAGCAGCTTTACTCAGCCCGGTACTGGCAACAGAAACACATCCTGATACCGCAGCTTTAGGCTGGGAAAAATTTAAACAGATGGCTGAACAGGTACAGATTCCTGTATTTGCCTTAGGCGGTATAAAAGCTGAAGATCTAGACCATGCTCAAAACCAGCATGCTTATGGGATTGCAGGGATCCGTTATGTTTAAGTCAGAAACTTATTATAAATAACCGGGCTCACGCCAGGGCCTTAAAATTTCTTTAAGGCCTGCTGAGCTTGCTGAATGGCTTTGGTGTTTTTTTGCAGTTGAGCTGCTTTCAGGCGCACCTGCCAGAGCTGCTTTTTCATTGCATTGGTCTGCGCATAGCTCAAACCACGTAAGGCGAAAGCATCTGCACGGGCCGGCTGGTTTTTACGGTTTGCGATCAAGCCAAGATACAGATAAGTTTCTGAAGCTTGGGGCGCCAAACGCTGAGCTTGTACTGCAGAAGTTTCAGCTTGATTATATTGTTGCTTGCTATAGGCCTGCTGAGTTTGCTGCATCAATTTTTTAAATGCAGGTAAGTTACGTCCATCATCAAACTTTTGTGCCTGAGGCTTTTGCTCAGGGATCACAATCTTCTGACGTTTAATCTCCGGTCGATCATAGGGCGTAATCACTACACCATCAGGTGTAGAGGATTTTGGTTTCTGCTGAACCGGAGGTTTAGTAGGAGCCGCAGGCTGTTCTGGCTCCGACATGCTTTGGCAGCCCACCAGACCGAGGATGAGCAGACCAGGAATCAATTTTCTTAACATAAACATAGACTCAATTATTGGCTATAACTTCCACTCGCGATAATACGGGTTTGTTTAGCAACTTCGCGTTCTATTTCTGTTTCACTTTCTTGTATATAACGACTGAGATCATCATCTTCCTCATCTTCTGGTGAAGGTTCTGAATCAATCGTATAAGGTTCAGTGGCGTAATGCGAGATGCCACAAGCAGTTGCCTGATTAGGCAAGGCATGACGTGAAATCGGAATATACATGGCACCATCACAGCCTTGGGCAGTCAGTTTACCTGTATAACGGTCCAGCCAGTGCCATTCAATTTCATTAGGCTGAGCCAGATTCACCGGCTTCTGATGCAGCTGTTTCATGACATTGGTCCAGACCGGAAGTGCACCTGAAGAACCGGTTAATCCAGTGACTTTGTTGTCATCCAGACCTAACCAGACCACTGTCATATAGTTGCCAGAATAACCTGCAAACCATGAATCACGGGTATCGTTTGTCGTACCCGATTTACCCGCCAGATTCAGGTTGCGTGGCAAACTGTTATAGGCAGAACGACCAGTACCACTCGACATGACCTGTTGTAAACCATAATTCAGAGCATAGGCTGATGCTGGATCAATCGTCGGCTGAACACTTAAGCTGTAACGTTCAAGCGAGCGGCCATTCGCATCGACTACAGAACGAATCGATTTCACCGGATATTTAAAGCCACCTGTTGCGAAGTTACCGTAAATATTCATCACTTCCATCGGTGACATATCTACTGCACCTAAATAAATAGATGGATAAGAAGGAATGTCAGAAGTCACACCGAATTTTTGCAGATGGTTAATAAAGGTCGACAGGCCAAATTCCTGTGCTAAACGTACCGCAGACAGGTTATAGGATTGTGACAGGGCAAGAGACATCGGTACTACACCATGTGCGCTACCACTATAGTTTTTCGGTGTCCAGGGTTTGCCATCACTTTGAATGGTGATCTGACTGTCTTCAATTGGACTGGCCCAGTGATAACGATTCGATTCTAGCGCTGTCAGATAAATCACCGGTTTGAGTAATGAACCCACCTGACGCTTGGCATCTAAAGCACGGTTAAAACCGGTAAAGTCCTGGGTAGAACCTACCGCTGCAACCAGTTCGCCATTTTCAGGGTGTGCGACCAGAACAGCGCCCTGCAAATCTTTTAGACGGCCTGGATTGGCTTTGCTTAAACGGGCTACACTTTCCTTAAAGCTGTCTTGAATTCGGGTTTGTGCCAATGGATCTAAGGTTGTGAAAATACGCAGACCCTGGTTGGTTAAATCAGTTTCCTGATATTCGGTACGCAACTGACGGCGAACGATGTCCAGAAAATCCGGGAAGCGAGCAGGGCCTAAAGTTGGTTTGGAAATGACGTTCAGCGGACGGGCAGTTTCTGTTTCATACTGATCTTGGGTCAGATTACCCATTACCAGCATATTATTTAGAACCACATCACGACGTTTTTTCGCAAGTTCAGGATTACGCCATGGGTTATACAGGCTTGGACCTTGTACCAGACCGACTAAAAAGGCCTGTTGAGAAATATTCAGTTCACGTAACGGCAAGCCAAAATAAAATTGTGAAGCCAGACCATAACCATTTACGGAATAGTTGCCATTTTGGCCCAGATTCACTTCATTTAAATAGGCTTCCAGAATCTCATCTTTGCCATAATGCAATTCAATCAGCATTGCCATAAAGGCTTCATTCACCTTACGTTTTAAGGTGCGTTCTGGTGTTAAGTAGAAATTCTTGACCAGCTGCTGGGTGAGGGTTGAACCACCTTGACGTTTACCACCAGTAATATTACTTACCACTGCACGTGCAATCCCGCGTGGAGATACACCATGGTGATTGTAGAAATTACGGTCTTCAGTGGCAATTAATGCGTCAATTAACGGTTTAGGCACTTTATTGAGCTTAATCAGCACACGGTCTTCATTATGCTGCGGGTAAATACCGCCAATCAATAAAGGTTCCAGACGGGCAATCCCGCTAGAAGAGGGTTTGGTCGCACTTACTTCAGCAATCTGATCGCCATCAAAGCTGACTTTCAATACCTGTTCAGGTTCAACGCGATCGCCAAAATCAAAGCCACGGGTATGCACATACATGGTATTGCCAGTGCTGACAAAGCTGCCCGATTTGGTATAGCTGTCCGAACCTTTATAACCCAGTAATTTTAATTCTTGTTGGAAATCCTGCTGGCTGACCGGGGCATTTACATACACTTCCATCGGGCGTGCGAAAACCTTGGCCGGAATATCCCAGCGTTGACCTTCAAATTTTTCACGCACAATATTATCTAATTTAATCAAATAGATACTAAATGCTACAAATGCAGAAATGACTAGAATGGAGAAGATTAAGGCAATGAACCCCATACCTCGTTCAGATTTCATAAATGACGATAAGACCCTGTGAAATTGTGCTAATCATGCGAAGCTTTTCATTATTTTGCAATATTTAATCAATTATTGAGATTAAAATTAAAATTAAACTTCACATTTTCTCCTTAATTTCAATCTATTTCAATTCAATCCTGCACAGCTTTGTCATGTTATAAATTGTCATCCTATTCAAGCTTAATGTTATGATAAGCAGGATTCGAAGCGGAGCGACGACACTGGTGCAAATTTCCCACAAGACATTTCGAAATATCGGGTTGATTGGACGCCCGGATAAATCTTCAGTGGTTGAAACCTTATGCCTGATCCACGATCATCTGCTCAATTTAGGTCTACATCCTGTTTTTGATGCAGATACAGCTGAACTGGTTCCTTATCAGAATACCCAAACAGTTAGCCGCGCCTTGTTGGGTGAAGTGGTTGATCTAGTCATTGTGGTAGGTGGGGATGGTTCACTGTTACATGCAGCGCGGGCATTGGTAAAATACAATACGCCAGTGATCGGGGTGAACCGTGGTCGTTTGGGCTTCCTGACAGATATCAAGCCAACTGAAGTCATCTTTAAACTGGATCAGGTATTAAAAGGTGATTTTCAGGCAGAACGCCGTTTCTTGCTGGAAATGGAAGTTCGCTCCAAAGGTGAAATCATCTATGATGCGATTGCCCTGAATGATGTGGTCTTGCACTCCGGTAAATCGGTACACATGATTGATTTCGAGCTGAATATTGATGGACAATATGTCTATCGCCAGCATAGTGATGGTCTGATTGTATCTACACCGACCGGTTCAACAGCCTATGCGCTTTCCGGTGGTGGGCCGATTGTGCATCCAAGTATGGATGCAATTGTGCTGGTGCCGATGCATCCGCATACCTTGTCTTCACGTCCGATTGTGGTCGGAGGGCATAGTGAAATTAAACTGATGATTCGTGAAAATCGCGTACTGCCGATGGTGAGTGCGGATGGACAACACAGTGTGTCTTTGAATGTTGGCGATAGCGTCCATATTCGTAAGCATCCCTTTAAACTGAATCTTCTGCATCCGCCAGGTTATGACTTCTATAATGCATGTCGAACCAAACTGGGCTGGAATCAGGACTTCGACTATCTTAAGCAGGATTAAATATGAATATTGAACAAATGCTTGCCGTACTCAATCCTGAGATTGTAGAACGCTTAAGAACAGCCATTGAAATTGGCAAGTGGCCAAATGGTGTAGCACTGACTCAGGAGCAGCGTCAGACCTGTATGCAGGCTGTCTATGCCTGGGAAATGAAAAACCTGCCAGAAACCGAACGTAGCGGTTATATCGATCGTGGCACTAAAGAAGAAGGCGAACAATGTGATGATGATCATCACAAAAATGAGCCGGAATTTAAACCGATCCGTTTCGTTTAATCGAAACCGAAAAAAAGACCACAGATGTGGTCTTTTTTAATGTCTGTTTTTTGGTTTGATCAAACTGAAAGACGGCTATTCCAGAGTTCTCTGGCTTTTTGCATCGCCGCTTCATAGCTGTCATATTCGCCCATGGTATACAGTGCAATGCCCATAGTTTCAACCACTGCGATTTCCCCATATTCATGTGAGCGTTGACCTTCCCATACTTGCTTAAACACAGCTAGATCCAGCTCTTCTTCAATCGGACTACGGTTGTCAGTCAGTTTTGGTAATTCGTGCTCATAAAGTTCGCCATTCTTAATTCCACAGATTAAAGTTTTGGCATCCGGGTTACGTTCGAACTCACCACCTTCACCTTTAATGACTGCACTATTTTGATAGCCTAACTTGTAAGCGGACTGCTGATGTGAACTACGATAAGCAGGGTGGAAAATGGCTTGTAAAGTCGCTTTGGCATTAAATGGATTAATCAGGCGTGCCAGCGTATGAATCGGAGAGCGTAAGCCCATGACATTACGTAGCCCGATCAACTCAGCCAGAATTGGAGAGATCACCTCCAATGGCAGGTAAGCAAAATGTTTGTCTTTAAGCTGCTGTTCCACCTCAACATCATTTTGGCAGATCGGATAGCCTAAGTAGTTAAGTACCTGTTCGGTATAGACCCGATTCAAGGTATGACCTGAAGCACCATGCATCACGATATTATAGCCATGCTTAGCAAGGGTAAGCGCAGCCAGAATGAACCAAGGATAATGTTTGCGTTTACCTGCATAAGATGACCAGTCCAGATCAACATCAAGCGCCTTAAAATTCAGTTGGTCCCGGGTCGCTTGCACAAAGCCTGCGAGTTCATCAACGGATTCTTCTTTGACGCGTAATAGCATCAGAAAAGCGCCCAGTTGTACGTCCAGTACTTCATTTTTCAGGATCATGCTAAAAGCCTGATAGGCTTCTTCATAGCTTAAAGAACGTGCACCATTTTTTCCCTTGCCAATAATACGAATAAACTGGGCAAAAGGATGTTCGGCATCTTTATAAATATTTCGCTTTGTGGTCATGGGCATAGATCAATCATGTTCATCAAGTATTGGCATATTTTACGCTGATATTGGTATTTCACCTTCTTATTTTGCAGAATTATTAGAGTTTTATAAGACTATAGTCTAAGAGGTATTGTTTAGTATTTAGGCAAATTTAACATTTCGGGTTAAACAAAAGTCTAAAAAGCGGTTAAAATTTCACGCAATTCTTGTGTTTGCTTTATCTCCTGATCAATGCACTGACTTTTCTTAAAGATCGGTGTTCCTGTGATTGTTAAATGTACATACACATTCTAATTTCAGTATCAGATTAATTTTTTGATACATAGGCACTTTTTTGTTTCAGACAATGAAGTATTGGACGCTTGTTTTTTAAAAATAAGTGAAAACTGAATATTGCTTCTGGTTAGAAGTATATCGTGAAGTAAGGTTATGGCTAAAAAACCAATTTATAAGTCGCTTTATTTTCAAGTGATTGTAGCCATTATTGCGGGTATCCTCGTCGGACATTTCTCGCCAAGTGGTACACAAATCATTAATGGTGCAGAACAATATGTTCCAGGTCTGGGCGAACAACTGAAGCCGCTAGGTGATGCATTTATCCGTTTAATTAAAATGATCATCGCACCTGTGATTTTCTGTACCGTGGTTAGCGGTATCGCAGGTATGGAGAGCATGAAATCAGTCGGTAAAACTGGTGGTGTCGCGCTACTTTACTTCGAAATCGTATCAACAATGGCGCTGATCATTGGTCTTCTGGTGATTAATATTGCCAAGCCAGGCGTTGGGATGAATGTTGATCCGGCATCGCTGGACACGGCCGGGATTTCTAAATATGTAGAGTCGGGTGCTTCTCAGTCTACCGTTGATTTCTTTATGAATATCATTCCAAATACGGTGGTTGGTGCATTTGCTGAAGGTGAAATCCTGCAAGTCCTTTTATTTGCGATCCTGTTCGGTTTTGCATTACACAAACTGGGTGCACAAGGTAAGCCAGTTCTTAAACTGGTAGATCAGATTTCACATGTGTTCTTTAACATCGTGAACATGATCATGAAACTTGCACCTATTGGTGCGTTCGGTGCGATGGCTTTCACGATCGGTAAATATGGGATCGGTTCTCTGGCGCAATTGGCCCAGTTGATCATCTGTTTCTATATCACCTGTTTGCTGTTTATCTTTATTGTGCTGGGTTCAATTGCACGCTTTACCGGCTTTAGCATTGTCAAGATGATTCGCCTGATTCGTGAAGAGCTGTTGATTGTACTCGGTACTTCATCGTCTGAATCTGTATTGCCACGTATGCTGAAAAAACTGGAGCTGGCAGGTGCTGAAAAGTCAGTGGTGGGTCTGGTCATTCCAACAGGTTATTCGTTTAACCTGGATGGTACTTCGATTTACCTGACAATGGCGGCAATCTTCATTGCACAGGCGACCAATACGCAACTTGATTTGTCTCACCAGATTACCTTGCTTCTCGTATTGCTCATTTCTTCTAAAGGTGCAGCGGGTGTAACTGGTTCAGGCTTTATCGTGATGGCAGCAACCTTAGCGGCTGTAGGTAATATTCCGGTTGCAGGTCTGGCCTTGATTCTCGGTATTGATCGCTTCATGTCTGAAGCCCGTGCCTTGACCAATCTGGTCGGTAACTCTTTGGCAACTCTGGTTGTAGCAAAATGGGTCGGTCAGTTAGATATGGACAAGCTGAACTATGCATTAGCAAATCCGGCTGAAATTGATGAAAAAATGGCGCAAGAAGGCAACAATGCTCATTAAGTTTGAGTTTGTCTTATAGGTCATAAAAAAGGAAGCTTCGGCTCACTGCTGTCCCACAATTTTTCACAAGAGGAAGCTCATTTGAGCTTCCTCTTGTTTTATGGGTATTTTATCGGGTGAAAATAAAGCTTTTAAAGTTCTTCTTTCAAACAAATTCACTTGAATTATTCTGAGTAAACGTTGAACTGTCCAACCTGTTTTTCCTAAATGTTGAGCGAAACTCACCAATAAATAGGCGATCATCGCAATCCAGATTTGTGTCTGAAT